>JAIOTF010000374.1 GCA_021107195.1 Anaerolineaceae bacterium
CACCCAATTCATCCGGTAATATTTCTCCCAACACAGTTTGTATCTTTCCCATCAGCACCTTTCCGCTCGATGGGCGCACCCATTTCACGTAGTTTCGCCTGTAAATCAGCAATGTCAATCTCGCGGATCGTCTGGTCACTTTGCAATGCCATCGCGGCAGCAATGCCCGCCGCCTGCCCCATACCCATGGCTGTTCCTGAAGAGCGCGCCGAAGCGTGCGCATCGTGGGTAGCCGAGAGACAGCGTCCCGCTGTCAGGACATTGGTTAAATCCTGAGGGACCAGACAACGATAAGGGATATCATAAAATCCGTGATCCCGCACATATACCCAGCGCGTATCGCTGCCGCTGTGATGATCCTCTATAGGCTGGCCGCAGCGGATCACCGCATCCGGGAATTTCCTCCCCTCAAGCACATCTTCGCGGGTCAACACATAATCGCCAACCGCCCGCCGTCCCTCACGGACACCAACATGACATCCGGTTTTCACCAAATAGGCATCTTCAAAACCAGGTACATTTTCAATCAAAAAACGAACATATTCCTGGGTCTGCTTTCTGCCAACGATCTCAGCTTCCGTTATCGAACCCACATCCGTTGTATCTACATTTCCGATGCGGGTCATGTTTGCTTCAATCATCGTTGGATTTGGCGTAGCATGGAATGAGCCTTCCGTTCGCGGCAGGTCATATTTTTCATTCTCCACGCCATCCGCCATCGCTTGCCACATGGACTGCTTGCCAAAAGCTTTGGCCTGCCCAACATCCACATTTGCCATGAAGAACACCGTTGTACAGGATTGCACAGGCCCCACCTCACCCGGCTTTTCATATCGCCCGCCGGCCCTGGCCACCACATCTGCATCGCCCGTCGTGTCAATCAGGATTTCGGCTTGCACCTGTTGCAAACCGCTCTTGGATGCCACGACTACCCCCGCCGGGGTTCCACCCTCATCAAAATACACTTCTGGAGCGAAGGCGTGGTAATAAACCCTTGCACCAGATTCATTGACCATATCTTCCAATACCATCTTCATGTTCTCAATATCAAAGGTTAAGCCGATCCCGGCGCCGTATGTGTTCCTGCGTTCATAGCATGCATTCTGCGACCTCAGACGATCTGTCAACTCATCTGATAAGCCGCCAATCATCTTTACTGGATTCTCGCTAACGCTATATAATCCATAAATCGTATCAATCCCGGCCGCGGTCAAATTTCCGCCCAGAAACCCCTGCCGCTCCAGGAGAATGGTATCTGCACCCTGCCGGGCAGCCGCGGCTGCAGCCATCGTTCCCGCCGGACCGCCGCCAATGACCAATACCTCACATTGATCCAGGAATGGGAAAGTCATTTTCATGCGAATCCTTTCACTCGTCTTCGTTCTAGATGCAACTGCACTCACCATACACTCGCTGCACTCGGGCGCGGTAGTCATCATAAACATCATCAAAACGCTTTTTAGAGGCCTCGCCGAGATAATAGCTGCTGGTCAAAACCAGTGGAGGCTGACCCATCCTGGTTAACCGTTCAGCGATCTCAACTTTTAAAGCATTGGCGACCGCTGCGCCGCCAATAGTAGAACCGGGACCTACCTGATCCTCCAATCCATCGATTTTCACCAACGCATCCCCGGCTGGAGTGCAATTGTCAATCGTCACATCAGCCACATCTGGCAGACGCTTACCGCTCGAATGTTTGGGAGCAGAATTTAAACAGTGATCCTTGGAAACCACAGCAATCACAGGCAAACCTTTCTTCCTGGCTTCAATCGCCACTTCTACCACTACTCCTGATTTCATCCATCATCCTTTAACCACTTTGCAGGGAAAATTCCGCAATGCCCCGCTTGCAGCGGGGATAGAAATTATCAGGATTTTGCCTCTTTATTTCCCGATGCTTCTACCGGCAATCGGTATATGCATCCCGGGTACTGAATTCATACCGATCCGAGTGGTACAAACTTTTTGAAAACTCAACGATTTGACCACCTTCTACATAAGTGGATGAGTTAACCTGCAGCAATGGTGCCCCAATCTTTACTTTCAGCAATTTCGCCAATTGCTCATCCGCACTGGACGCATTAACAGTATGATAAATCTCACTGATCAAGAGATTGTAATGTTGAGAAAGCACTGCATAAAGTGAATTTCTTGAAAAATCAATCATACTTATGCCCGGACATAGTTTTTCTCGAATCGTCGTTTGCTGCCAACCAATCGGTTGGTCATTACCATAACGAATGCGTACCATGTGAAAACAAGGCTCACCCGGATAGCGGGAAAGAGCGTGGACAGAATGCTCATCGATCAAGCCTTTTTGTGTTTCGATGACACTCGAGCGCGGGACCAAACCAATTTCCAACATCTGCTGGGTAAAACTACGGTCCAGGTAAAACTGCTTTCGATCCCGCTGAGATTGAACAAATGTACCCCGCCCGGCTTGCCGCTTCACAAGTCCATCATCCACCAGATGAGAGATCGCCATACGCATCGTCTGCCGGCCCACACCATAAGCCTCAGATAATGAAATCTCTGGCGGCATCAAGCATCCCACATGAAGCGATTGAATACGAATCAAACGCCGTAAATCCTGCTCTACTTGATGGTACAACGGCACCGGACTTTGTGGATTAACCGGTGTGATTGCAATTTGATCAATGCCAATTTGTGAAGCTTCCATACCTTCCTTATTTTTCATCACTTCAGGAATCAAATACGGATCGGATAGGTGCCAAACTTGCGGGCAGTTTCATAAAGGGCGATCACGTTTTCCAGCGGCACATCCGCTTGCATATGATTTGCTGGTGCCAGGATATAGCCGCCTCCTGGAGCAAGCTGCGAAATGCGCAATTTTGCCTCTGCGATCACCTCGTCAATTGTTCCCGGCATAGCATGCGAGATGTCAATCGCACCCAGGAATGACAGGCGGTCACCGTATTTTTCTTTGATCTCTGGCAGATTCATCGAGGGCAATGGTTCCAGAGGATGCACAACATCAACCCCAAGGTCGATCATATCCTGCATCAACGGGGCAATCATCCCGTCACTATGCAGCATGATTTTAATGTCAGGTTGGTAGCTGCGGATTGTGTCCACAATACGTTTGATATGCGGTTTGATCTGGTTGCGGAACATGCGCGGCGACATGATTAAATTGTTATTTGCGCCATAATCATCCCCAGGTAATTCGATCATATCAAAATATTCACCAGCTTCTTCCATATATGCTTTGCTGAGACCAATAATCGTATCTGTCACACGCTCCAAGAGCGCACCCGCAAAGGTTTTATCCATCGCCATATCGATCATGAATTGATCCATGTTCCGCAAGTCACAAGCCATCTGATAAATCCCATGCGACATCACCATTCGGGCTGAAACGAAATGATCCGTTTCTTCTTTCAAATACTTCGCCCGCTCTCGCACGCCCTGAACCCATTTTGGATCACTGGGGTCAGGCCATTTCATCATGCTGTCAATATCATCCACTCTTTTCGCATCCCCCAAAATACCGTCTACAGCTGAGTAATATGGATAGGTCTTCTTCCAGGGCTGTCCAAATTCATCCAGAAATACATCAGGATCATCCGTTGGATAATGAGGACTGGTGGGTGAACCATTCATCCACACATAGCGAATATCTCCCCCAAGTTTTTCAAGAACCCGGTCATCCATATAATTGATCGTATGACCTGATCGAAACGGTGCAACAGGTTCACCCAACCCAAAATATTTAATCATCTCAAAATACAGCGGATCAACGATTCCATAAGGGCCGCCGCCAATTGCCACCGGCACCCGGTCTGGTTCCTGATGATTCAATGCAGTCATTACTCGTTCATAAGACGTCATCTCTGCCATTGTCAAGTCTCCCAAATACTATGATTGTGTGATTAAGGTATTAAAATCAAGAAAGTCAATTTTGTTCGATTGTTCGTACATTTGCCATGTATTAATTATAGACACCTCCCGGTGACCTGTCAAATATCCGCCCCTCTCAACCATAATTCGTTGGTCAGAAAACCAAATCTTTTATACGGGGGACAAGCAGATTTCCTGTGGCTAAACCCTCTTGGTTCCGGCCAGGAAGCGCTCCAATAACTATCGATAAATACCAGCCATGCGACGCGCCTGCTCCTGCATCAAATTCTCTTCTTCCTGTTCCAGAGCATGAATCTCTTCAGCATTTTGGCCGGAAGTATGGCTCGGGTAAACCGGCAGTTTAACCCCTCTGCCAGCCAGGATGCTGGCAGTCTCAGAAGCGATTGACTGCATGATCGTCATCCCGATAATTGTCGAAACTGCCCCTACTTTGGATGTCCAGCCCGGAATCTCCACCTGGGCATCACCCGCCGGCACACAAGAATCAATCACGACATCAGCCACTTCAAATAAACGTTTCTTCGAGCTGTGTCGTGACATATTTCCCTTGCTCTGCGCAACTGAAGTAACCGCCACAGTTTTCAAGCCGCGCTGTTTTGCGCCCAAAGCAACCTCTACCCCGGCTGTGTTCGTTCCCGAATTTGAGATCACAAACATTACATCCTGTGGCATCAAATTATAATTATCCAAAACCACAGAACCGTATCCTTCTGCCTTCTCAATGAACAACACCTGGCGCAATCCCTGGTTTCCCGACATCATTGGCACAACC
>JAIOTF010000411.1 GCA_021107195.1 Anaerolineaceae bacterium
AAAGCCAGAAGGGCATTTTTTTTGTTGAGTGAAAAGAAGGCGAGCAGGACACTAATGCCGATCATTAATGGTGTGATGGGGTCATATTGAATGGCATTCAGCAGGTATAGCAAGCCCTGATGGATCAGATCAATGGACACTAAACCGGTGTTTAATTTCGCATAGGCAGTGTTTGGGAAGGGGAATCCATAATAGAAGGTGGCAAATAACTCCCAAAGCAGGAATGGAAGCTGACTCAAGAGAAGATAAAGCAAGGCCTTTTTGCTGCGCACTTGCCAAAATGCATAGACCAGGGCTGGAAGGTAGATTAGCGCGGTATCCATACGATTCAGGATAGCGAGCGAAGCAATTAAGGAAAGCCAAAAGAAGGAGCTTGTTTCCTTTTTCGCATTAAAGAAAAGCAAAAAGAAGAGAACGGCCAGAAAATGTGAAAGCGGGTTCTCCAAACCTGAAGTCGAAAAATCGATAAAAGATTTTGAAAGTACCAAGACAAGAATGAGGAATGAACCGGCTTTTTCATTGGTTGTTAATTTTCTGGTTAGGAGAAAGAGGGTGAAGATTGTCAACAGAATTGAAACTCCCAACGATGTGATATAAAGGTCTTTGAATAACCATGCGGAGAATGTCAGCAAAAGCATCCACAGGGGATGTGTATACACTTGAACGCGCTCCGTGATATTCCAGGTTAAACGATAGCCATTAAAGAAATTGTCGATTGTTCGGAAGGTGATATAAGCATCGTCGCAGATCCAGGCGCGACGGATGATTAGCAAAACTGTAAAAGCAATCAACATTGGGATCAAGAGCGATGCTGGGGGCAATGAGCTCAAAGAAATGAATTTGATCTTGATCTTGTCGTAGATGTTGCGGAAGAATCCATTTGCCATAGGGTTGTCTCTTTATGCCTCTGTCAAGTGCAATTCAGCAAGAAATTCATCGATCTTGTTGCCATATTCCACCGGGTTATTGATGAGTGCTTCAGCATGCGCTGAATTTGGAACAATATGAATTTTCTTTACCCCATCAATTTTAGCATTATACATCTGCTCACTCATTTCCGGGGGAATATAATCATCGTTCTGGCCGTGTATCCAATAGATTGGTGTTGTTATGGCCGGGATACCCTTGATGGGGGATATGTGTTCAAAATCCATTCTTGCAAGAAGTTTGCAGAATAGGTTGGCGAGATTGAGAAGCGGAAAAGCAGGCAGACGGTATTCCTCTTTGAGGCGGTATTTCAACAATTCGGTTAGATCGGAATAAGGACAATCTGCGATCGCAAAGCTAATGCGGTTATCAATGGCGGCGTGTTGCAGGGTTGTGGCCGCACCCAGTGATTCGCCCATCGTGCCAACAATCCCATCAGAATCCAGTTGCTGAAATGCCCAATCAACGAGAATTTGAAGATCGAATTTCTCATATAATCCGAAGGTGGTATTGCTGCCGCCGCTTAAACCATGATTACGAAGGTCGTAGATCAGTATGTTAAACCCATGCTTTCTGAAGAGCGGCATATATTTTATTGATCCGTACCGGCTATAGGTGATACCGTGGGAGATGATTATCGTTTTCTGTGCGCCTGGAATTGGAAAATAAGCACAGGCGAGTTGGTAGCCAAAAGGCGAAGGCAGATTGACACCGTTTTGCTGCCATTGTTTGTATTCAGTTTCATTAAAGCGCTGGTTTTCGAGTTCAATTTGCCGCGTTTCGTCAATTGAGAGCACTTTAGGATAGATCACTTTGGTTGCAAAGAGTAGACTGCTGCCAAAAAGTAATATGAACACGACAATTATGACCAGTAATGCGATGTGCATTCAGAAAGTATCCTTTTCTTGGATGGTTTTATTTAATGGTCAAGGTTAGGTTGGTCTTGATTTGAAATCATCACGATGATTTTATCCTGTTGGCGGCGATTCCACTGCCAGGGGTAAACAGCGGGTATCACTGCAAAGATGGCTGCAATAAAGGCAAGAACGCCTAGTATCAGCGCCAGAATGGACAAAACTGGCAATAACGCCGATCCGGCGCTGAATAATAACGTCATTAAGAAAAGACCTAGTGCGATGAGCATAGAGATCCCTGCCCATTTCCAGCCTTTTCGTTGTGAGGCAAGGCGAGGGCCGGCAATTTTCCCTGTCTGGCCGTGGATATATATTGGGACAGGGCTGCCATCATCATCTGTGTAGTACGTGAAGTAGGTGGGTAATAATAATTGGGTCCAGTTTGGGCTGGTGTAACCAGTGTGAACCGAATAATTACGGAAGTGATCGGCAGCAACTGCCTCCCGGCACTCTTTTTGAGCGATACGGTTCAAATTGTCCTGTGCAAGCGGCCATGCATTTTCCGGCGAGAGGTTAGGGATACGAACAAATGAATTTTCGAGCGCCTCTTTGTTGTAACGAACAGCATCGTTAAGGCGAAACTTTCCCAACTTTTTTATGTAGTGCGTGTAGTCGGCTAGTGCTGGAACAGCTACGTTATTGTATTTACGATCGATGGTTCCTGCACGAGGCTCCCATTGAACGCGTGTTTTGATAATTTCTTCGGTGTTCCAGTTGCCGTTTCGAAATGACTCTCGTGAGCTTTTCACCTGGTAATTAAATCCAGCTTCAGCCTTCCAGGTTCCATTGATGCCGCAATCTACCAACCATAAGGGAAGGTAGGCAATACGAAGGCGAGATTGAAGATTCTTAATTGTGAAGTCGTCTGGACTGAGCCAAACTTTCCTGGTGAATTCGGATAAATCCTCAATGATTTATGCAGATTTTACGGCAAAAGGTAATACGAGCTCGGGTGGCTCAGGGCGGAGTTGAGCA
>JAIOTF010000249.1 GCA_021107195.1 Anaerolineaceae bacterium
CGAAGAAGACACCGGTTTCGATCCCGAAAAACACCGCGGCAAAGTGGTTGTTGCCACCATCCATAAAGCCAAAGGGTTAGAATGGGATCGTGTCTATCTGCTTTCAGCGAATCACTACGATTTTCCCTCCGATGAACCTTACGATTCCTTCATCGGCGAAAAATGGTTTATTGAAGGCAAATTGAACCTTGAAGCAGAAACGTTATACAGGCTGAAAGCATTGATGGCCGAAGACCTAACCGGTGTCTACATGGAACCCGGAGTAGCCACGATGGAATCCCGTCTGGAATATGCCGAAGAACGTTTACGCTTGTTATACGTGGGCATCACCCGCGCTAAAGAGGAATTGGCTATTACCACCAATAATGGCAGGAATGGGAAATCCCTGCCTGCAATTCCGTTGGTTGCTTTACACGCCTACTGGGAGGAAAACCATGCCTCTGCCAACTGATTTCCAATTCAGCCAAAGCAGTTTGCAAGATTTCGTTGACTGCCCGCGTCGTTTCGAACTGCGCTATATACTAAAGCAAAAATGGCCTGCCGTGCAAACCGAGCCAGTGATGGACTTTGAACACCACATGGAAATCGGCACCCGTTTCCACCGCCTGGTACACCAGCATGTTCTTGGTATCCCCGATGACGTCCTCGAAGCCGGCATTGCCGACCCCGACCTGTTGAAATGGTGGCAGGTATTCCTAAGATATGATCCACTGAAAGACCTGCCCCACCCCCGCCAGCCCGAATACCGCCTGGCCGCCATCTTCGCAAACCCTCCTCTGGTAGCGCAATACGATCTACTGAGCATTGATGTGGGACATACTGCCATCATTATGGATTGGAAAACATCTGCACGCCGCCCATCATCAGCATTTCTCAAAGACCGTTTACAAAGCCATCTTTATCCTTTTTTGCTCGTTCTTGCCGGTGAAAGATTGAATAACGGCATCCCTTTTGAACCCGGACAAATTGAAATGCACTACTGGTTCCCCTGTGCACCAGACAAGCCCGAAATCATTGACTACACGAAAGATAAATACATTAAGGATCAGGCATTCTTTGCTGCCCTTATCAACCAGATCAACGCAACGCCGGATGGCAATTTTATGCTTACCACAAACGAGAAAAAATGCAAGTATTGTGAATACCGCTCGCTTTGTAACCGAGGCATTGCCGCTGGAGATTGGCAGGATATCGAAGATATTGATGTTGCCCCGCAGACCGACGTCCCTCTGGATATCGAACAAATAGGAGATATTGTTTTTTGAAACCACCCGAGCTCATCTGGAGCATCCCCGAACCCGTTCAGCTGCCCGAAGAATTTGCCCGACATGTAGGCGGTCACCCGATTGTCGCCGAGACCCTCTTTCGGCGAGGGGTGTGCTCTATCAAAAACGCTGATGCTTTCCTGAATCCGGAGAAATTCACCCCGGCCAGCCCCTATGATCTCCCTGATCTCCAAATCGCTGTAAACCGCATCAAAACCGCCCTCCAAAATGGGGAGAAATTGGGTGTGTGGGGAGATTTCGATGTGGATGGTCAGACCTCAACTGCCCTCCTGGTAGATGCCCTACGCCAGCTTGGCGGAAATGTTATCTTTCATATCCCGGTGCGAGCAAAGGAATCGCATGGTATCAATATCCCTGGTCTGCAAACCTTTCTGGATCAAGGCGTGCAGCTCCTCATTACCTGTGACACCGGCATCACCGCCCACGAAGCCATTGACTATGCGAATAACCGAGACATCCCCGTCATCATCACCGACCACCATCAACTTGCTGCGCAACTGCCCGCCGCCCTGGCCGCCGTTAATCCGCAGCGCCTGCCCCCCGAACATCCCCTGCATCCCTTGTGCGGCGTTGGCTGCGCCTATCAGGTCATCCGCGCCCTGTACGCCGAAATGGTCACTGACCCCGAAAAACAAACGGACCAATTCCTTGACCTGGTAGCACTGGGAACCGTCGCTGATATTGCTGAACTAAAAGGCGACAACCGCTGGCTGGTACAACGCGGCCTGGCACGGATGCGCGCGAATCCGCGAAAAAGTATCCTTGCGATCCTCAACGCCGCCGAGGTGTCCTTACCGCTTTTAAGCGAAGAACATATCAGCTTTCAGCTCGCCCCCCGCTTAAATTCCCTCGGGCGGCTGGGAGACGCCAACCCTATTGTGGATTTCTTCCTCTCTGAAGATGAACAACTTATTCGGGTCATGGCTGCCCGCCTGGAAGGATTGAACAGCGAACGCCGTTTTCAAACCCGGCAAATCTTCAAAGCCGCCCAGGGCCTCATTGAGCAGGATGCACATCTTTTAGACTATCCAGTGCTTGTGCTTGGACATCCCGAATGGATCGGCGGTGTGATCGGTATTGTTGCAAGCCATCTGGTAGAGATTTACCAGCGTCCCGTTATCCTCCTCACCACACCGGGAAACCAGCCTGCCCGCGGCTCTGCTCGCTCGGTAGAGGGCATTGATATCACCAAAGCCATATCTGCCTGTCAGGAACTTCTTCACGGTTTCGGCGGTCACCCAATGGCAGCCGGCCTTTCGCTGCCTGGAGAAAATATACCGGAATTTCGCCGGATGCTGAGCAACGCTGTGCGTGAACAAGCTGCCGAACAGCCATTGGTCAAAAAAATCCCTATCGACGGCGTTCTTGAATTGGAAGACTTGACCCTGAAACTGGCAAAAGACATCGACCGCCTGTCTCCCTTTGGCCCCGGCAATCCCTCGCTGAGTTTCCTTACCAAAAATTTAACCCTGAAAAGCCATAGCAAGATCGGCAAGAATAAAGAACACCGTCAAATGATCGTTGAGAATAAAGATGATTTGACCCTCAAATTCCTTTGGTGGCAAAGTGCAGATTACCTCCTGCCAGAAAACCCGTTTGATCTTGTGTACACCCTGCGCTCTTCAAATTTTCGCGGCAATGATGATATCCAATTAACGTGGATCGCCCACCACAACCAACCTAAACCCGCTGAAATTGCTCAACCACAAACTGCGATCAGCGAGATCATTGATCACCGCCATCATCCGCAAACACTTCAAATCCTTGCAGAAATCCAGAAACGTGAAACTAGCCTTGTTATCTGGGGAGAAGATATTCTGGAGGAAGGCGTCCCCGCAATGAACCGGCAGGGCTTGACCCCGGCCGATGCATTGGTCATCTGGACTGCACCACCCAGCAGAGCACATCTTCAGCAGGCATGCAAGATCGTTTCCCCGCAGCGGATCTATCTTTTTGACCACCATCCATCTGACAACTTCTTGCCCATCGTCCAGGATACTATTCAAACTGCACTGACCACCACAGATGGCTGGATTTCCATTGCAGTACTGGCGTCACGCACCGCCCAAACAGAAATATCCTTGAACACTTTGCTTGAGCTATTTGTCGCCAACGGGCAATTAACAATTTTAGATCGCGAAGAAGATCAAATCCAACTCGCGAGAGGCGGAAATCCTGCAAGCCAGGAAACGATTGAAAAAGTTAAATCCCACCTGCAATACCTGCTTGCAGAAGTGCAAGCCTACCGTCGTTATTACGCCAGCGCACAGACTAACACATTAAATATCGGCATTTAATGATTGCGGAATGCAAAAATCACATCTTCCTTTTTTGCTTCCTTTGTGTTAGACTTACTTGGTTTTCCGCAACAATGAATGTTTATTGTTGCCTTTCCGCTCGCGGCACTCACCTACGGTAGTATCTGCGGGCAATCCCGGGGAAAGGAGGTTTTCTCAATGCTTACTTACTAAGTTGTCTTTATTTTGCACCCTGATCTTGATGAAAATGCCATCAATGAAATGGTAGACAAGGTGCAGGGCTGGATCACTGGTGCTGGTGGCGTTGTGGAGAAAGTAGACCGATGGGGCAAACGCCGCATGGCTTACAAAATCCGCAAACAACGTGAAGGTTACTATGTGCTGATCAACGCCCAAATTCCGGCCCAGTTCAACACTGAACTCGAACGCAATCTGCAGATTCAAGAATCCGTCATGCGTTATATGATCGTCCAGGCTCAATAAAGCAGGGTTGATTGGCTGATTGCTGAAATTGTGTTAGCAAACAAGGAGATAACATGAGCCGCGGTCTTAATAAAGCAATGATCATTGGCTGTCTAGGTCGCGATCCTGAAATGCGCTACACTCCTTCAGGCAGACCCGTTACAACTTTTTCTGTAGCAACAAACCGCTCCTGGACGTCTAATGAGGGTGAGCAACATACAGAAACAGAATGGTTTAATATTGTTGCCTGGGGAAGCCTTGCAGAAATTTGCAAAGAACATCTTGTCAAAGGACAGCAAGTCTACATTGAAGGACGTCTCCAGACCCGCCGGTGGGAAGACACCAAAGGGTGCAAACACAACAGCATCGAAATTGTAGCAAACGAAATGATGATACTAGGTGATCGTCGCAAGAACGATCAACCTGATTCAAACGAATCGATAGAGGAAGAAAACAACAACTTCCCATATTAATTGGAGATTGAAAAATGGCAACAAATTCACGTTCAGAACGACCCAGGCGACGATCGCGGCGATACGTTTCACGCCCGAAGATTTGCCAATTTTGTGTTGAAAAAAGCACAAACATCGATTATAAAAACACCGACCTTTTGCGCCGCTTCATCACCGAACAAGGTAAAATCCGCCCGCGCCGCCAAACAGGCACCTGTTCCAAACACCAACGCCAACTTGCGCGGGAAATCAAGCGCGCCCGCCACATTGCATTACTCCCGTTCACTTCTGAACCCTGGAGCGATGCTATCCGCCGATAGGTTGTTATTTACAACCTGATCATGGAGCACGGAGCGGTAAATGTTGCTCTGTGCTCCCTATTTAATTAATTTTATACCGGGGTAATTATGGCTAAACACGATAATATCTCAAAGGGTAACAAGAAACACATCGCCCTTTCCTTACAAGAACAGAAACAGCAAAAGATCATTATGATTTCGCTGGTGGCGGCGGCTGTATTGATCGTTGGAGCGATTGCAATTGGCTTACTAAATGAGTTTGTATTTAAATACAATCAACCAGTTGCCACGATCAATGACGAAAAAATCTTACCAGCAGAATTTGAAAAACAGGTGCGCTTCAATCGCTCGCAATTATTGCAGCAGTACCTGCAATATCAACAACTGGCGCAAATGTTCGGGAATGATCCACAAATAGGTGGTCAGTTCACAGAAACCCTGGAGCAGATCCAATTGCAATTATTACCCGATGGCACCATCACCGTTGGCAACAATGTGCTGGATCAGCTCACGAACCAGATTTTGATCAATCAAGAAGCCGAGAAGCTTGGCGTCTCAATCAGTGATGAACAATTAAACGAAGCCTTTCAAGCCGCTTTTGGTTATTATCCGGGTGGAACCCCAACTCCACAACCAACTGCAACAAAATTTGTTCCCCCAACGCTCTCACCGGAACAGATTGCCATTATTACGCTGACCCCAACGCTCGAGCCAACAGAAACCTTGCCGACCACCGCTCCAGAGAACGTTGAGGAACCCACACCAACATCAGAACCCTTGCCAACCGCAACCGCATACACTGAGACAATGTTCAGCGAAGAATTATCCGCTTACCTGGACTTATTAAATAAATTAGGTGTTGGTTTCACAGAAGCTGATCTTCGCCACCTGATCCATAATCAGCTTATATATGAAGAAGTCAGGGATACTGTAACAGCGGATGTCGCAGACGTTGAAGAACAAATCTGGGCTCGCCACATTCTCGACCCTGATCTTGTCACTGCGCAAGTTGTCCTGGATAGTTTGGGCGAAGGCGTCGATTGGACGCAGTTGGCTTCAGAGCTTTCCCTTGACACAAGCAACAAAGAAAATGGCGGCGATCTTGGATGGTTCTCGCGCGGCCAGATGGTCGGCGAATTTGAAGATGCCGCATTCGCTTTGCAAATTGGCGAGATAAGCGAACCAGTCGAGACCCAATTTGGCGTCCATATCATCCAGGTTATTGGACGAGAAGACCGTCCTCTGGATGCTTCTATCTATCAAAATAAAGTATCGGCCGCATTTGAGACCTGGATGAACACCGTTAAAGAAAATTCGACCATCGATATCTCAGGCAACTGGACAGATTTCATTCCAGAAGAACCTGCACTCAACCAGGAAACACTTCCCTTGTTGCAGGGAGAGCCGCAACAATAATTCATCTGGACATTAAACGAATAACGGCGCAGCCTGTCAAGCTGTGCC
>JAIOTF010000237.1 GCA_021107195.1 Anaerolineaceae bacterium
CAGAGACCGCCGCCAGAAGGTGGCCGGCTGAGAAATATAATTCATTATTTGCAGAACACCATAGCTGCGAAATTGCAGCCAGAAATGCTTGTAGGCAGTGATCAGCTTGCGGATCTCGCACCCCTGGTCATCCACGATGGCACATTTACCCGTCAGCCACCAGGCACCAGGATGAGCTGCAAAATACTCCCCCGTCGCCAGAAGTGCTCCCGGCGCATAAACATCATCAGAATTGAGGAAGGCCACTACCTCACCGCCGGCGCGAGCAAGCCCTTTGTTGATGGCGTGCGCTTGGCCGCGGTCCTCCTCGCTGCTCCAGGTCAATTGGGTCTCATATTTGCGCAAGATATCGAGCGTTCCATCCGTTGATCCTCCATCGACGACAATATATTCCAGGTGTGGGTACTCTTGCCCAAGCACTGAAAGAATGGTGGTTTCAATGAAATCAGCCTGATTAAAGGAGGGAGTAATAATGGAAATTCTTGGCAGAGGCTTCATCGGTTGGTGAATTTATCCCCCTCAGCGCTTATCGAGAATCTCTGTCAACAAGCCGCGCACAGAATGCAGAGTGAACCCTGTGGTGACCAGGATCAAGCCCAAGATGGACAACAACACACTCGCCAAACCAGAGCCCAGCGCCAATTCGCTGCTGCTGAGAAAGATGCGAACGAAACGAATGCCAATCGCTATGCCGACAGCCATCACCAGGCTGCCAGTGATGCCAAAATAGAGCAGCGGGCGGTACTGGCCGGTGAATCTTATCACCCCCCCAAGAACATCCATGCCCTGCTTGAGAACGGAATGCCTGGGTTTGTCAATGTATCTAATAGTAACCGGCACTTCCTCTATGACGAGGTTTTTATCATGTGCCAGAAACTGCATTTCGGATTCTACGCTGAAGCCCTTCGAGGAAAAATTTATCTCTTCCAATGCGCGGCGCGAGAATGCCCGATAACCGCATTGCGAATCACTGACGTTGACTCCGGAGGCGGCACCGGTCAGGAAATTAAAGAATTTATGCCCCAAAACACGATGAAAGGGAACCTTGTTGCCTTTTTTGATATAGCGGGAACCGACGACGATATCCGCCCGCCCTTCAAGAACCGGTGCTAACAGCAAAGGAAGTTCGCCAGGAAGATGTTGTCCATCCGCATCGATCAAAACCACGGCATCCGGGTCATATTCCAATGCTTTATGCACGCCGGCATTGAGGGCTGCCCCTTTCCCCTGATTTTCTTCAAGACGCACAACCTCTGCCCCGGCGCGAGCAGCCAGTTCGGCAGTTAAATCAACAGAACCATCATCCACCACGATGACTGTTACCGCATATAACAAGGTTTTCAAGACCACGCTGCCAATCAGACGTTCCTCATTATAAGCAGGAATAACGACAACCACTTTGGAATGCCCAAACATTGATAGACCGGGAGCGGTAAACGATTTTGCTTCCATCACTGCATTCTCCAAATACCATGCTGCACCAACCGTTGTGCCCCTGATGTGCGACGAATCAGCAATTATTGCCCATTGTACAACAGCTTTATTCGTTGCAAGAAGCTAACCAAAAGACAATGGCTTGCGCCGCTCAATATACCAAAAAATTCATTCCAAACACACAAGGACAGGATTAAAAATGAACCACTTCAAAGCATTGTGATCTTCGAAAAGGTCTATGGATTCGCAAATCTTTCGCGTCTTTTTAACCAACCAGAATACAATTTCTGTACTTAAATCAGTATAGCATACTGGCGATTCGAAAGAATTGCCAGGCACCAGATTCTTAATGATTGTTAATCAACTGCATGCAGTGCAAACTTCGACTTTTCAAACGTACAGATGAACGAGATACGTCTGTGCCAGGAGACAAATCATGCTAGAATGATATGAGTTAATTTGAATTCTATTTAATAGATATAGCGAGGTGAGGTCTGAACACTCTGGATATAGCACACAATATCATCAACACCCTGGAGGAGAAGAAAGCAGAAGATATTCTCTTACTGGACATTCAGGAAATCGCAAGTTTTACCGACTACTTTATTATTTGCACTGGCAGCAGCGACCGCATGCTTCAAAGCCTGGCAAACGAAGTTGAAAAAAAGGTCAGAACCGAGATGGACATCAAAACTAAAGCGAGAGGTCTACCCAGCAGCGGCTGGATCACCCTCGATTTAAGTGATATTGTGATTCATTTCTTCTCACCGGATCAACGAGAATATTATCGTCTGGAAGAACTCTGGAACGAAGGCAAGGTCTTGTTACGAATGACTTAACCCGGACGCATGCAAGGGGGAATTATTAAGGAAAGCGGCTTGATAAACCTTGCAGCTTGCTGCAAATTATGCTAAAATCCCTTCGTAGCAAAGTTGTAATCTATTGAGGAACGCAACGGAAAGTGGGCAAGCCCCACTTTTCTGCGTCTAGGGCCTTGTGTCGGAGATAAGAAGCAATGAAAAATGATTTTGTACTGGCATTCAACGAAGTAGTTGAGGAAAGGCAGCTTCCCAGAGAAGTGATCCTTCAAGCGTTGGAATCGGCCATGGTGTCGGCATACCGACGTTCGGTAAATGCCTCGAATGCGCAGCAAGTTGAAGCCATAGTGAACCAAGAGACCGGTGAAGTAACAATTCACGCCGAGAAAGAGGTGGTGGAATCCGTCCAGGATGAACGCACCGAAGTATCACTCGATGATGCCAAAAAGGTGGACCCCGAAGCTGAACTTGGCACGATGGTGATGATAGAAAGTACCCCGAAAGACTTCGGTCGTGTCGCGGCGCAAACTGCCCGCCAGGTGATCCAGCAGCGCATCCGCGACGCCGAACGCCAACTGCAATTGGAATTCTACGAAAAACAATTGGGGGAGATCATCAGCGGCATTGTACAGGCAATCAATTCCCAGGGGTTGACAATCGGTCTCGAAATGCACGCCGAAGGTACCATGCGGCGCAAAGACATGATTCCGCGTGAACGCTTCCGCATTCATGACCGTGTGCGCGCCCTGGTAGCTGAAGTCAAGAATACACCGCGCGGCCCGCAAATTCTGCTCTCCCGCACACACCGCGACTTTTTACGCCGTCTGCTTGAAAATGAAGTGCCAGAAATTTACCACGGTGTCGTGGAAATCCGCTCGATTGCCCGAGAACCGGGAGAACGGGCGAAAGTTGCCGTGTCTGCATCCCAGGGCGGGATTGACCCGGTGGGCGCCTGTGTTGGTATCCGCGGTGTACGCATCCAGGCGATTGTGAAAGAACTGCACGACGAAAAGATTGACGTGATTGAATGGAATCCTGACTCCTCCACATTCATTGCGAAGGCGATCAGCCCGGCGCGCGTTTTGGGTGTTTATCTGAATGAGACACCCGAAACTGGCCGAACAGCAACGGTCGTCGTTCCCGAAGACCAGCTCAGTCTGGCCATTGGCAGAAACGGTCAAAATGCCCGTCTGGCAGCCAAACTAACCAACTGGCGCATTGACATCAAGAGCCTGACAGAAGCCGCCAGTGATGTGCTTTACAAATTACAACAAAACGAGAACCTCGCCGAATTAGCTGAAACTGAAAACGAGGCTGTGGTCAAGGTTGAAAACATGCTGGCCCGCAAGGGCGAAGGCCGCCCTCTCAACCCAGAAGAATACGATTTCATGTCAAAATTCGTAGACCGCATCGAGAAACAGACCATGGTGCGCATCGAAGCCCCGGCGCCGGAAGAACCGGATGCCGAACTGGAAGCACTGCGTGCCTCTATCCCGGAGAATTACTTCGAGCAGGACCTGTTGAATGTGGACGGTCTGCCGGAGCATATTGCCAAGATCTTGCAGGAAGCTGAATTTCGCACGATGGGCGAACTGGCGATAGCCATGCTCACCGATTCTGACCAAATCCTGAAACTGCAAGGCATTGGCCCGCGCTCCATGGAGAAAATCCAGGCATTGATCGCGGTGGTTGAAGCGGATATGGCTCCTGCCGAAGAAACAACAGACGAAGATCAGCCCGCAGCAGAAGAAGCGGACACGATTGAAGCTGCTGCTGAACCGGTAGTTGAAGAACCTGCGGCCGAAACGGCCACAGAAGAAGCTGCTGAAGGGGTAGTGGTTGAAGAAACCAGCGAAGAGACCCCTGAGGGCGAGAAGGTTAAATCCAAAAAGCCGGGAGAAGAATTGACTTTTGAAGACCTCTTCAACCTGCAACCTGATGCCATTGTCACAGAACATCTGTCAGAAGGTGAAGGAACAGATGATGAAGAAGGATATGGTGGCAAGGACAAAAAGAAAAAGAAGAAAAAACGTGGTGAGATCGTATACGATCCTGACACAGATTTGACCGTTCGCAAGAAACACCACAAGCGCGGTGCAGAAGACACCTGGGGTGAGTGGCAAGAATAAACTCATCGCAAGCAGGATGGTGTGAGCATGACCAAGAAACGATCTGGAAAAGGGAAACACATCCCCCAGCGCACCTGTGTAGGATGCAGGCAAGTGCTGGCTAAACAGGAAATGACGCGCATAGTCGCCACCGCAGATGGTGTGCGGGTAGATCTCACGGGCAAGAAGAACGGACGAGGAGCCTACCTGCACAACCTGAAAGCGTGCTGGCAAAAAGGGATCAATGGTTCTCTATCCACCTCTTTACGAAGAGAATTATCAAGCGAAGATCGAGAACGTTTACTTACTTTTTTAGAAATGCTGCCCAAATAACCTTACACAATAATGGGCAGTCATTTTATGAAATAGCAAATTTAATATTAAGGGATTTTTTAAAAAATCCATAATAGTTTAGGGGGGACTCTTGAGGAGGTGCACATGAGCGATAACGGGCAACGGAATATTGAATTGCCTGCCAGCATTGTTGTGCGTGACCTGGCAAAGACACTGGAAGTCAGCCCAATTAAGATCATCAAGACTTTGATGGACAATGGGGTAATGGTAACTATTAATCAGGCGATTGATTTTGATTCTGCTGCTATCGTAGCCGCAGAGTTAGGTTTTGAAGCTGTACCTGAAGTTATTGAAGAAGAAAATATTGATACTGAAGGCAATATTCCCCTTTGGCGGCAAATGCTGAGCGACGAAAAAGCTGAAGCACTGGTCAACCGTCCGCCGGTTGTAACCATTCTGGGCCATGTTGACCACGGAAAGACCACGCTGCTGGATGCCATCCGTCATACGGATGTCGTCAGTGGTGAAGCTGGCGGAATCACCCAGCATATTGGCGCTTATCAGGTTGAACACAATGGGCGCAAGATCACTTTTCTGGACACCCCCGGTCATGCGGCTTTCACTGCCATGCGCGCCCGCGGTGCACAGGGTGCTGACATTGTTGTCCTGGTAGTAGCTGTCAACGATGGGGTGATGCCACAAACAAAAGAGGCAATCGCACACACGCGTGCTGCCCAGGTACCGGCGATCGTTGCTTTGAACAAGATGGATCGGCCCGATGCCAACCCCGAATTTGTTAAGAACCAACTGGCAGAGGCTGGAATGGTTTCAGATGAATGGGACGGCGATACAATCATGGTTCCAGTTTCTGCAAAGCAAAAATCCGGGATTGAAGACCTCCTGGAAGCGATCCTGCTTGTCGCAGATAGCACAGAAATCACCGCCAATCCAGATGGCAAGGTTTTTGGTTCTGTGGTCGAAGCAAAAATTGATAAAACAAAAGGTGTGCAGGCAACGCTACTTGTACAGAACGGCACCCTGGAAACTGGCAACATCATCACAGCCGGTGCAGCTTCTGGCCGCATCCGCGCCATGTCCGATTTCCGCGGCAAGCGGATTCGCAAAGCTGGGCCTTCCACACCAGTGCAAATCATTGGTCTGAAAGGCGTTCCAGCCGCTGGCGACCTGTTCCAGACATGCAAAACAGATCGCGAGGCGCGTCAAATCGTTGAAGACCGCATTCAGGCACAAGCCGATAAACTGGCAGCTTCTTCCCAAAAAGCCAGCCTTGAAGACCTGTTCATCCGCTATCAGGCCGGTGAGGTGAAAGAACTGCGCCTGATCGTGAAAGCCGACGTACAAGGTTCGCTGGAACCGATCACCAATTCACTCGCCGAACTCAAAGAAGGCGACATCAAGGTCAATGTGCTGCACGCCTCAACCGGCAATATCAGTGAAAACGATATTATGCTGGCTTCTGCTTCAGATGCCTTTGTGGTCGGGTTCAATGTTAAAGCAGATGGCGCAGCCCGCCGTCTGGCGGATACAGAAAGCGTTTCAATCCGCATCTACAAAATCATCTACCGCCTGATGGAAGATATTGACAAAGCACTTAAAGGTATGCTGGAACCGGAATATCAGGAAGAGGTTATCGGTGAAGCCAATGTGTTGGCCATTTTCCGTGTTTCCAAAGTCGGCAAAATTGCCGGCTGCCGGGTGGGTAAAGGCGAGATTCGCCGCAACGCCAAGGTGCGTATCCTGCGTGACAAGGAAGTCATCTATGAGGGTGAGTTGGCATCCTTGAAACACGAAAAGGATGACGTGCGCGAAATCCGCCAGGGATTTGAATGCGGTATGGCTTTCAAGAATTTCAATGATATTCAGGAAGGCGACTTTGTTCAATGCTTCACCCTGGAGCTGTTCGGCGGATAGAAGTCTGTCGAGAGCTGCGTTAAAGGAGAAACTATGCCATCGCCAATGCGGTTACAACGGATCGCCGATCGAATACAGCAGGATCTTTCTGAGTTGCTGCTGTTCAAGATACAGGACCCCAGGTTGGCGGGGATCACGATCACTGATGTAAAAGTTGATCGCGAGCTTTCCTATACCAGTATTTATGTATCCGCCATTGAAGGACAAGAGCGGGCGAAAGAAGTTCTGGCCGGGCTGGAAAGCGCCAAAGGTTTTTTGCGGCGTGAGCTGGCTCAACGAGCACAACTTCGTGCTTTCCCTCAATTACGCTTCTATTGGGATCCCACACCGGAACATGCCGATCATATCGAAAAACTATTAGATCAAATCCGCGATGAAACATACAAATCAAATGAAACCAATGACGAGCAAGAATAACACAATCGATACCATCCGGCAATTGCTGCACAACGCAAATAACATTCTTTTAACTTCACATATCCGCCCTGATGGGGATGCTGTTGGCTCCCTGTTGGGATTGGGACTTGCATTAATGGCTGTCGGAAAAGATGTGCAGTTTGTGCTGACCGATGGTCTTCCTTCTACCTTCAAACATCTGAGCGGAGCAGACCAGGTCATCACCGCTGCCAAGGAAGATTTTGATCTGTCTGTGGTGGTGGATTGTTCCGACCTGGAACGCACCGGCGGCAGCCTGGGTGAGAATCAGCCAGACATCAATATTGACCATCACATCACCAACCTCAAGTTCGCCCGCCATAACCTGGTTGAAGCAAAAGCCGCCACCGCCAGCATCATTACCAACCATTTGAAAGATTGGGATTTACCTCTGACGCTGCCAGCGGCTGAAGCCTTGTTGACCGGCATGATCACAGACACAATTGGTTTCCGCACCTCCAACGTTACAGGCGAGACCCTGCGTATCGCGTCTGTGCTGGTCGATCATGGGGCGAATATCAGCGAACTCTACGATCAGGCTCTGGTGACCCGCTCTTACGCTGAGACTAAACTATGGGGTCTCGGTTTGAGCCGCCTGGAACGCGACGGGCGCATTGTGTGGACCAGTCTGAACAACGAGGACAAAAAGCTGGCGAAATTCCACGGCAAGGGCAGCGCAGACATCATCAATTTGCTGACCAGTATTGACGATGCTGACATCGCCGTCGTTTTTTTGGAATCCGACAACCACCACATCAAAGTGAGCTGGCGCGCAAAACCACCTTTGGATATCTCAAAACTGGCATTGTCGTTTGGCGGCGGAGGCCATGCGGCTGCCGCAGGCGCCGACGTGAACGGAACGATGGAAGAAGTAACAGCGCATATTCTCAAGGCCACACGCGCCTATCTTAAAAACGGGATCCTCCCCGCAAACCAGATTTCTGGTCTATAATATAAACAGAAATGGAGACCTACATCTCTTCATGGGGAAAATATCATGACAAATAACAGTAATATTGACATCAAAAACGCGATTTCTGGTGTATTGGTGATCGACAAACCTGTCGGTCTCACATCACACGATATTGTGCAAATTGTGCGCAGAGGCACAAATATTCGGCGTGCAGGCCATACCGGAACCCTGGATCCGCGCGCGTCTGGCGTGCTGGTCGTGTTGATCGGACCGGCGGTGCGCCTCAGCGAATATGTTTCCGCCTCGGATAAACGCTACCAGGCCATCGTGCGCCTGGGCAGCAGCACTGATACCTACGATGCAGAAGGTGCGATCACGCAAACCTCTTCACCAAACGAAATCTCTGAAGAAATGTTTGAAAACGCACTGACCAATTTCGTTGGCGAGATTGAGCAGGTGCCACCGCCCTATTCCGCAGTCAAGGTTAAAGGACGTAAAGCGTATGAAATGGCGCGCAAAGGCGAAGAGGTAGAACTGGAGCCCCGCATCATCCAGGTGCATAACCTGGAACTGCTGGAATGGGCGCCCCCGGAAGCAGTTATCGATGTATATTGCTCTTCAGGAACCTATGTCCGTTCACTGGCTAACGATCTTGGCAAAGTGCTTGGCTGTGGCGCACACCTGATCGGCCTGCGACGCACCAAGAGCGGACGCTTTACCCTGCGTGACTCTGTGCCACTCAACAAACTGCGCGACGCCTTTGATGACGGTTCCTGGTACCAACACCTGATTCCGGCGGCTGAGGCCCTTTCTGACTGGCCGTCAATAGAGCTTGACGCCGACCAGGTTGATGCAATACGTCACGGCCTCCGGATTCCGGCTCCTGAAAACCTTGGTGAACTGGTGCGCGGCATCAGTGAACAGGGAGAATTGGTCGCACTCCTGCAATACGACCCCGATAAAAGCGAGTGGAAGCCCAAGAAAGTTTTCTTCTCCTGATCTCTGGTTACCCCTCTCAACAAACTATTCCAATATCCCCGCCTTTAAACGCGTGCGGACGTACCCAATAACAGCATGGAACATTATCGCACACTGGATTCCTTACACCTTGAAAATACCTGCGTGACCATTGGGTCTTTTGATGGTATCCACATTGGCCATCAGGAGATCGTCCAACGCCTGGTACAGGAAGCACAACATGCTCAAGTACCTTCCGTTGTGATCACGTTCTTTCCTCATCCTGCAACTGTCCTGGGAAAGAATTCCGGTGCGTTTTACCTGACCACCGCCAAAGAACGGGCTGAATTCCTCGCCTCGCTGGGTGTCGATATCACAGTCACCCTCCACTTCACCCCGGAACTGGCACAGCAATCCGCTGAATCATTCATTCAACAACTGCATGTTCACCTGCGCCCGCAAAAAATGATTGTAGGATATGATTTTTCGCTGGGGCGCGACCGTCAGGGAAATATCGAAACGCTGTATTCTCTGGGTGCAGCGCACGGTTTTCAGGTGGAAGTGGTTCCACCAGTCACATTGGCTGGTGAGAAAGTATCGTCCAGCCGGGTGCGCAAGGCCCTCGAGGGCTGCGACATACCTTTGGCAACAGAGCTGTTGGGCCGCTGGTACACCGTCAGTGGCAGCGTGACCTACGGCGACTGTCGCGGCGGGAAACTGGGTATCCCCACCGCCAATCTGGACTACCCCGAAAATCGCTTGATCCCACCCAAAGGGGTGTATGCCACATTCGCTCATCTGGGGGATGATCGCGTTGCTGCTGTCACCAATATCGGCGTCCACCCCACCTTCGAGACAGGGTTGATCGTACCCAGGATTGAAGCACATTTACTGGATTTTACCGGCAACCTGTATGCCAGCGATCTAACTCTGGATTTTGTACAATTCATCCGGCCAGAACATAAATTTGATTCTGCTGCAGCCCTTCTGGCCCAAATCGATAAAGATATCCAAACCGCACGGGAGGCCCTGCACCATGCTGCCTGAACGACGCGTGTACCTGCTGGAACCACAAAAATACAGTCCCGAGACCATCGCTGTCACCTTTGCCAAAACCTCACGTTCCCCTCTTTCCTTTGCTGAAATCGCCGAAGAACTGACCAACGAGAAAAGCGCGGCTTTTCATGAGAAATGGGTGGTCGGTTATGGACACGCCTCGGTGGCGGAGCACGCCGTGCTGCACATTGCACTCGAGAATATCTCCCGCCTGGCGGTAGAAACCATCGAAGGCAACCGGCTGGCCTCCTACACCGAGAAATCCACACGCTATCAAAAATGGAGCGCCGAGGATTTCTTCATCCCCAGTGAACTGGATAACCACCCGCTGCGCGAAATCTATACGCATGCTTGTCAAACGCTTTTCCAAACGTATCTCGATTCGCTGCCGGTAGTAAAAGCACTCATTGCTGAAGAAAATCCACAGCAGCCCGGCGAAAACAGCGCCCGCTATGAGGGGCGCATCCGCTCACAGTATGTGGATAGCTGCCGTTTCCTGCTGCCGGCTGCTTCAATGGCGAACGTCGGCGTGAGCATCAACGCGCGTGCGCTCGAACACGCCCTGTGCAAAATGCTCTCGCACCCGCTGGAAGAAGTGCGTGCATTGGGTGAAGAAGTCAAGGCCGTGGCCCTGGGCGAAGTGCCGACCCTGGTCAAATATGCCGCATGCAATCCACGCTGGCAAAGTGCGGCAGAGGAACTGTCTGCGGCAGCACAAAAGATCGAAACCAACCCTGAAACGAAGGATTGGTGTGAAATGATCCAATATGACGAAAAAAGCGAGTTGCGCATGCTGGCAGCAGCCCAGTATGCCGTTGGGGAACAATCTTTCCGTGATTATATGGCCTATGCAGCAACCCTGACGCAAGAAGAACGGCAGCGTTTGAGCCATACGCTGATGGGAAACCTGACCAGGCATGACGTTCCCCCGCGGGCATTGGAGCACTCCAGCTATACAGTTGATCTGGTGCTGGATCAGGGAGCCTATTTTGAATTGAAACGCCACCGGATGATGACGCAAACACCGCAGGCCCTGACCGCCAACCTGGGCTATGCGATCCCCGCAGACATCCAACGCGCCGGTTTTCTGGAACCCTACCAGGCAGCGATGGAAGCTGCCCAGGAAGCCTATGCAACCCTGACCGCCTTCAACCCGCACGTCGCCAGCTACGTAGTGCCAAACGCCTTCAACCGCCGCGTGCTGCTGACCTTCAACCTGCGCAGCGCAGACCATCTGATCAATCTGCGCACCGCCGAAAATGCGCACTATTCCATCCGGCGGGCAGCTTACCGCATCGCCGAGGAGATACAGGAAGTCACGCCCCTGCTGGGCAGCTACCTGCGCGTGACACCGGGTGAGACCTGGGAGAGTATTGAAAAAAAACACTTCGTGCAGACGGCATAAACTCAATCCGTTCTCACCACAATTCACAATAATAATTGAAAAATATTTTTATTTGCTGTATACTTTTTCTACAGGGGTTTATACCTAAGTGGATATCCAGAAAAGAACAGATAGTGTCAGACTTATAGAATGAAGCCAATCAACGTTGCTGAATATATAAAGCGGAAAATTTCAATTTGTAAATTGGAATAAACTAAATGCCTGACGACTGGAGGGTAAAAAATGGGGATCTTTTCCAAGAAATTAAGTGTCAGGAAATTTGTAAAAGAGCAAAACTTGCCAGCAATCATTGAATTGCTCGATAATGAGGATATAAAAATAAAAAAAGAAGCAATTCTCGCTTTGGGACAGATCGGCGATGAAACTTGCCTTCCCCCTTTATTTAAAATCATCAACGAGCAAGGATTTATGACAACCGAAAAAATTGCCCTGCTCGGTGATGTTGCCTGGGCATTGGGTGAAATCGGTGACAAAAAAGCAAAGCCCTCGCTCAAATTTCTTCAGGAGTTAAAACCAGGTACCAGCATAGGTGGCGGATCATTTGAAGAAATGATGAGACAAGCAGCTGAGTTAAAGGAAACTGTTGACGCTGTAAAGCAGAAAGCAAATGAAGCATTGAAGAAGATCGGCTGAAATCTGATAATTTTCAGAGCGAACGCAACAATCAACCATTTTTGAAAAGGTTGGAATACGAAACTGATTGATTTCGTATCATTATTGAATTTGTAAATTGTCTGTTTACAAATCCAACTTTTCAAGGGGATTTCAATTAAACCCCTTGACAAATCTCCCAATCCCTATATAATCTAGACACAATTGAAACAATAAAAACTGTGAAGAGGACGAGTACACATCGCCCAAACGGTACAGAGAGCAGGATACGGTGAGAACCTGCCCGAATGATGATGTGGAATGGACCTCGGAGTTGCAGGGAGAAAGCCCCCGTAGGAGGCAAGTAGCCCGAGCCGGAGTTGCCACCGTTATCAAGGTAAAGGATATAATCAATCCAGCTTGGGTTGACGTATTCGAAAGAGTGAGGCTGGCTTTTTCCACCAGAGATGTGCATCACCGGTGGAATTTTTTTATTAAGCAGCTTAACCAGAGTGGCACCACGGACTTTTTAGCGTTCGTCTCTGCGGAGATGAGCGCTATTTTTTGTTAACTGCACAAGGAGGAGAAAATGAGCACACTGAAAAGAATTCTGACCGGACACAGGCCAACCGGGCCGCGTCATATCGGCCATTTATATGGCACATTCACAAACTGGAAAGCACTGCAGGATGACTATGATTGTTTCTTCCTGGTCGCCGATCTCCACGTTTTGACCACGGATTACGAACATCCGGCTCAGATCGGCAAACATACGCTGGAAATGGTGACTGACTGGCTGGCAGCGGGGATTGACCCGCAGCGTTCAGCTTTGATCCTGCAATCGGCTATCCCGGAGCACGTGCAGTTGAGCATGTTATTTGCGATGCTGGTCACGGTGGCCCGGCTGGAGCGAGTGCCGACCTACAAGGAGCAGACCAAAGCATTAAACCTGAAACCATCGCTGGGCTTGCTGACCTATCCCGTGCTGCAGGCCGCCGACATCCTGCTGTACAAAGCCGAGACCGTCCCCGTGGGCGAAGACCAACTGCCCCACCTGGAACTGACACGAGAGATCGCCCGGCGTTTCAACCAGCTCTACGGTAAGACCTTCCCCGAACCGGAAGCCCTGCTCTCCAGCACACCGCGCATCCCAGGGATCGATAACCGCACGATGCACACTTCTTACGGCAACGCGATCTATTTGAAAGACACGCCTGAAGAAACCACCCGGAAAGTAATGCAGATGTACACGGACCCCACCCGGCTGCGCGCTACAGACCCTGGTCATGTGGAAGGCAATCCAGTGTTTGACTATCTGGACATTTTTGACCCGGACGCAAATGCACTGGATGAGACGAAAGCCCTCTACCGGGCAGGCAAGGTCGGTGATGTGGCCGTGAAAGAACACCTGGCACAGGTGATGAATGATGCACTGGCACCCTTGCGCGAGCGCCGCCAGCAATATGCTGCGCGCCCCAGCCAATTAATCGACATCCTCAATGAAGGCACCGGGCGTGCCCGCCCTGTGGCGCAGGAAACGCTGCAAGAGGTGATGGACAAGATGGGATTGAACACCCATACCGTATTGAAAGCCCTGGCGGATGCAATTGTCCCGCAGGGAGTATTTTGTTAGGCATTGTCAAAGCGCATGAGCCAGCGAGGAAAAAATGCCCTTCCCGGCCAACAAGGATGACCTCGCTGACGACTGAGTTTGACTTACCCAACGCCATCAAATTTTAGTAAGAAAAAAGGAGAAAACCATGTCCGCAAACAACAACCAAACCCGATTCCTGTTATCCGAAAACGATATTCCGAAGCAATGGTACAACATCAACGCCGACAGCCAGTTACCCCCCGCGCCCGTCATCTCGCCCGCAACTGGCCAGCCGGTCACCCCGCAGGAGCTCAACGTCCTCTTCCCCATGGAATTGATCATGCAGGAAGTCAGCACCGAACGATACATTGACATTCCAGAAGAAGTGCTGGAAATGTACAAGCTGTACAGGCCAACACCATTAATCCGGGCGCGCCGCTTTGAAAAAGCCCTGGGCACACCAGCGCACATCTACTTCAAGTACGAAGGCGCCTCCCCCTCTGGCAGCCACAAGCTCAATACGGCCATTGCGCAAGCGTTTTACAACAAACAGGCTGGCACGGTCGCCATGACCACTGAGACCGGCGCAGGGCAGTGGGGCTCAGCCCTCTCCATGGCCTGCCAGTTCTTTGACATGGATCTGGAAGTGTACATGGTCAGCGCATCCTATTACCAAAAACCCTACCGCCGCATTTTGATGGAAACCTTCGGCGCACAGTGCTTCCCCAGCCCCTCCGACCGCACCGCTTCCGGCCGTGCCATCCTCGCCGAAGACCCGGACAGCCCCGGCTCACTGGGCATCGCCATCTCGGAAGCTGTGGAAGTGGCTGCTACCTCAAATGGCGCCAAGAAATACGGCCTCGGCTCCGTGCTGCACCATGTGTTGATCCACCAGAGCGTGATTGGCGAGGAAGCGATCAAGCAAATGGATCTAGCCGGCGAGTACCCGGATGTAGTCATCGGCTGTGTGGGCGGCGGCTCGAATTTTTCCGGGATCGCATTCCCCTTCCTGCGGGAAAATCTGGTCAATGGCCGGAACACCCGCTTCGTGGCCGTAGAGCCCACCGCGACGCCCTCCATAACCCGCGGTTTGTACGACTTTGACTATGGCGATACCTCCGGTATGACCCCCATCGTCAAGATGCACACCCAGATCG
>JAIOTF010000166.1 GCA_021107195.1 Anaerolineaceae bacterium
GACCGGTTCGGCCCAAAGGCAGACAGGCCAGGTCATCGGGGCATTCAAGGAAGGCGAGATTCAACAGATCAAATGCCCGAATTGCGGCGAAATGAATCCAGAAGACCAGCCCACATGCACGAATTGCGGGGGCAGTCTGGTAGAGCCGTCCATCGCGCCGCTTGCGGCGCAAAGCACACCGGCAGCACCAAAACCCAAATCCAAATTGCCGCTCCTGCTCGGCCTCGGTGCGGTTGCCCTCCTTTGCCTCTGCGTCATCCTCGTAATCACCCTCACCGGCAACAAGGACTCGTTAACAGGAACCGTGCAAAACGTTGCCTGGACACGTTCAATTGCCATCGAACAATACGGTTTGGTAACACGCGATGACTGGATTGACGCGATCCCACAAGATGCAACCCTGGGAGCTTGCGAACTGCAATACCACCATACACAAGACGAACCAGCCCCGAATTCTGAAGAGGTTTGTGGTACACCCTATACTATTGACTCCGGCACCGGTGTAGGTGAGGTAGTACAGGATTGTGAATATCGGGTTAACCTGGAATACTGTGAATACCGGATCAATGACTGGCAAGCCTTTGACGAGTTGGCATTGCAAGGTACAGACCTTTCACCGCTCTGGCCAAATGCGCAATTATCTGACATTCAGCGGTATGGCGAACAAGACGAAAACTATGCAGTATATTTTGCTACCGAAGATGGCATCCTGGAATACAATCCAAGCTCTGAAAACCAGTTCCTGCAATGCCAGATTGGATCCGAATGGCTACTGTCAACCAACGCCTTTGGCACGATCATAGAAATCGAACCGGCCTATGAATAACGCTCCATTAACCTGACGCTCAAACACGTGTCTATATGTGCACGCATTATGCAGGCTTTGCATCGTTGCTTATCATAGATAAGCAATATCCCACCATGTAGGAATGTAATCATTTTTATGTACAATCGTCCTATTTGCCCATCGCAAAGGTAATTTTTGTTTACTTTGCGGTATACTTTATTGTCTAATAAAATATACAATCGGTTTTGAGATTAATAAAAAGAGAAATTCAACTAGGAGGATGAAACGTGGACATTTTTGAATCGCTGGATGCCATTTTCCAGCCCAAGTCAATCGCTGTGATTGGCGCCTCAAACAGAGCGGGAAAGATCGGTCATTCTGTTATCACAAACCTGATCGACAGCAAATATGAAGGCCCCATATATCCCATCAATCCGAAAGAAGAACAGATTTTGGGCCTGAAAGCCTACGCTTCGGTTTCCGATGTGCCTGGGGACATTGATGCAGCAGTTCTTATTGTTCCTGCCAAATTCGCACTGCAAGTCACCAAAGAATGTGGAGAAAAAGGCGTCAAAGGCTTGATCGTAATTGCTTCTGGCTTCAGCGAAATGGGGAAAACAGATCTCGAGCACGAAATGGTAAAACTGGCGCACGGCTATGGTATGAAAGTTTTAGGTCCCAATATCGTTGGCGTGCTTTCAAACTCCGATAAATTGAATGCATCCTTTGCTCCCTGTCTGCCGCTTCCCGGGGGAGCCGCATTGGTCTCCCAAAGCGGTGCTTTGCTCATCGCCATGGATACTTCAACTTACACCCGCCGTGTTGGCTTTGACAAACTGATTTCCATTGGCAACATGTCTGATGTAGATTTTGGGGATTGCGTTTCCTGGTTGGATGCAGATGAAAACACTTCTGCAATCACTCTTTATATTGAAGGAAATCGAGACGGCCGTAAATTCATGAAAGCGGCCCAAAAAGCAACAAAACCGATCCTTGCCCTCAAGTCAGGCATTTCTGCCCATGGCGCCGCCGCTGCCGCGTCACACACCGGCTCCCTGGCTGGCGCAGCCAAAGTTTATAGCGCCGCATTCCAGCAGGCTGGTATCGTCCAGGCCACTGACCTGAACAACCTCTTTGACCGTACACTCGCCCTCACCCTGCAGCCCCCTCTCCGGGGTGACAACCTCCTCATCATAACCAATGGTGGTGGTGTGGGTGTTTTGGCGACCGACGCCGCAGAACGCTATGGCATTCCGCTGACCTTTGCTCCAAAAGATGTGCAAGCGGAATTGAAGAAGCACATGCCTGAATTCGGCTCTGCCAAGAACCCTGTCGATGTTACCGGTATGGCAGGCACCGATTGGTATGTCGAATCCTGTGGCTATGCAATCACACATCCCTGGTTAGATGGCCTGGTTGTCCTTTATTGCGAAACCGCCGTCACCGATCCTATGGAAATCGCTAAAGGTGTCAAACAAGCCATTGACCAGTCCGGCATCAAAGACAAACCTGTCGCCATTTCCTTTGTTGGCGGCGAACGCTCAGACGCCGCAATTCGATGGCTTGTTGAAAATGGCATCCCTGCATATGACGCACCGGACACAGCAATCAATGCTATGGCTGCTCTGCGTGAATACGCAAAAATCAAGGAAAATGCAGCTGGTGCAACCGAATATAAAACCAGCGGAAATCGCGAAGCAGCTCTCAAGATCATCGAGGGCGCACGTGCTGATGGCCGCGATTCCCTGACTGAGATTGAAGCCAAGCTCGTGTTTGCGGCCTACGGCATGTCAGTTACCAAAAATATCCTTTCCACCTCTGAGGACGATGCAGTCAGGCTGGCCAACGAGATTGGTTACCCTGTGGTCATGAAGATCGTCTCCCCCGACATCCTCCACAAGTCTGATGCGGGCGGCGTGAAGGTCAACGTGAAAGATGACGCTGGTGTCCGCGAAGCTTACCAGACCATCTTGAAGAACGCCAAAGCCTACAAAGCAGATGCAGATGTTCACGGTGTTGTCGTTCAGGAAATGGCTCCCTGGGGTACTGAGGTCATTTTGGGCTCCGTCAATGATCCTACTTTTGGCCCAACCATGATGTTTGGTCTGGGAGGCATCTTCGTGGAAGTGCTCAAAGACGTCACCTTCCGTGTTACCCCGGTTTCTCCCGTTCAGGCAAAGAATATGCTCACCGAGATCAATGGCGCACCGATCCTGGAAGGTGTCCGCGGCGAAGCTCCTCGTGACCGCAAAGCCCTTGCTGATACGATTGTGAAATACTCACAGATGGTTTACGAGCTTGCTGATGAGATCAGCGAATCAGATGCTAATCCTGTCCTTGTTTACGAAGACGGCAAGGCCCTCAAAGTGGCTGACGCTCGCATCATTTTGAAAAAGAAGTAAATCTCATTTTTTGAAATTCACAACAAAGCCGCTCCTTTGTGGGCGGCTTTGTTGCAGTCCCAAACAGCCTGAAAGCGCGTTTTGTCTCATGGTACAATTCGGCGAGATAATGCAAAGAATGGGAAAACGCCTATCTCGTATCTCGTTTCCAGCTTCTACCTGTTGAATTTTCTTCCTGCAAAGGAGTTGATTTTCCGCGTGCAGAACTTCATAAATCGATTGACAAAATCCAAATATGTGCCGTATGCAATTCTCGTTTTCTCGATTGCATCCTTCGGTGTTTTGATCCCTGCGCTCGGTTTTTACTGGGATGATTGGCCCATGATTTGGTTTGGTCATCTTTCAGGAACATCAGGTTACATTGATGCGCTCGCTGGTGACCGCCCCTTCCTCGCCGGCATCTATCTGATCACCACCAGCATCCTCGGCTCTTCCCCCATCTCCTGGCATATATTGGCTTTGTTGAGCCGTTGGCTGACTGCCTTTACACTCTGGTGGACATTAAAAAAGCTTTGGCCTGAATCTGAGAAGCAAGTTGCATGGATTGCTCTATTGTTCGCCATCTACCCTGGCTTCAAACAACAACCAATCGCCGTCATTTATGCCAATGGCTTTTTCTTGCTCACCGCCCAATTCCTTTCATTTGGCCTGATGCTCCAGGCAATCAACTCACAGCGCAAATATTGGTGGATCACCCTGTTTGGCATGTTCAGCCTGGCGGCTTGTGCGTTTTCAACTGAATATTACATCGGTCTGGAAATGATTCGTCCCCTCTTAATTTGGTTTTTCCTGTCCAGATCTGACCTGAAAATTAAACAACATCTCATTCAAGTCGCCCGCCACTGGGCACCTTACCTGGGCATCATCATTTTCTACTTGATTTGGCGTGTTTTCATTTTCGCTTTTCCTACCTACCAACCCGAAACCCTGGAATCGTTATCCGCCAGCCCAATTCAGTCAGGTCTAACCCTGCTCAACACTGTCATACAGGATATCTTTACAACCGGTTGGCAGGCCTGGTTCAGTGTCTTTCGTTTTCCTTCACTGACTGAATTTACCGCCAAATCTACCATCCTTTCCTGGGGAATTACCTTCGCTGCAACAATTCTGGCAATCTTCTATCTTATCAAATTGCACACCTCACAAGAATCGCCTCCCAACCAAGAGCACCCTGCACGATGGCCGCTGCAAGCCATGTTCCTTGGGGGAATTACACTGCTTTTCAGCGGTGCCCCATATTGGGTTTCAGGCCTCCCCGTTCAGTTGCGTTTTCCCTGGGATAGATTCACCCTATCGTTTATGCTCGGCAGCGCAATCTTTCTTGTCGGTTTGATCGATTGGCTTCTCAGAACACGCACCCAAAAAGTCGTTTTGATCGGTCTCATTATCGGCATGGCCAGTGGCGCAAACTTTGACACCGCCAACACCTTTCGACGCGATTGGTTGGCCCACAACGACTTTTTCTGGCAACTCACCTGGCGCGCCCCGGGCCTGAAGCCTGGCACATCCATTCTTACCCATCAACTACCGCTCAACTATTACAGTGACAACTCCCTGACTGCGCCATTGAACTGGATCTATGCGCCCGACAATCATTCCGATGATATCCCTTATTATTTGGGTTTCACCACTGTACGTTTGGGACAAAGCATTCCCGCCTTTGAGGACGGACTGCCCATACACCAGACATATCGCAGCGCATCCTTTGACAGCACCACCTCAAAGGCTCTCGTCATCTTCTACTCTCCGCCGGGCTGTCTCAAAATCGTTGACCCCCAATTTAATACCCACCTACCCATTTATCCGGATCGCCTCAAAGAAGCCTTCCCCATCACCCATCCGGATCAAATCATGCCTGACCCGGCCCAACCCGCTGTCCCGCCAGAACATATCTTCGGCGCAGAACCAGAACATACCTGGTGCTACTACTATCAAAAAGCCGCTCTTGCCAGACAATTCAAAGACTGGGATGAAGTTGTCGCTGTGGGTAATGAAGCCTTTGAGCAAAAATATTACCCCGAAGAGCTTACCGAGTTGTACCCGTTTATTGAGGGATATGCCAAGACTGGCGACTGGTCTCGCGCCTTAGTACTCATCAAGGATGTCAAGATTTTGGGTAACCCCAACCTCACGCAGCACTCTTGCAACCTTTTGAAACGGCTATACGAAGAAGAACCCTTTTCTCAAGCAGCCCTTCAGGATGAATTTGATTACGCCTGGTTTGAACGATTGCACTGTAATGATTATTATTCAGACTATCAACCGTAGATAGAAGATACCTTTATGACAGAAACCAAACCTTCCATTTCTGTGGTCATTCCCGTATATAACGGCGAACATACCCTTCGCCCGCTCGTGGAACGGCTCGCTGCTTCCTTGCCATTAATCGCCGAATTCTTTGAAGTGATCCTGGTCAATGATGACAGTCCGGATCAAAGTTGGCCGGTCATCAGCTCTTTGGGCGAGAAATATTCCTGGGTTCACGGAATCCGTTTAATGCGTAACTATGGCCAGCATAATGCGACGCTGTGTGGCGTGCGCGCCGCAACCTATCCTGTAATTGTTACTATGGATGATGACTTGCAGCACCCCCCCGAAGAGATACACAAGCTCATAGAAAAACTCGCAGAGGGCTATGATGTTGTTTATGGCTATCCGAATAAGATGCCCCATTCCCTGGTGCGGAATTTTTTTTCCTGGACAACTAAACGTGCCCTCGCTTTTGTCATGAGCATCAAAACCGTCAAAGAGATTAGCGCCTTCCGCGCCAAGCCTTTGCGAATTACCAAAACCCTGGCGTGATCCTGGATGCCCTGCTCGCTTGGGGCACAACCCGCTTCACCAGCGTCCTGGTGGATGAAAAACCACGGACGGTAGGCGAATCGAATTACAATTTCAAAAAACTTGTACAAGAAACCTTTCTCGTTCTTACTGGCTATAGCACCGCACCATTGAAACTGGCTTCCTATCTTGGTTTCAGCGCAACGATCTTTGGTATTGCCAGCTTCTTATACGTGACCATCAGCTACTTCACTGTCGGATCCATCGATGGTTTTACTTTTCTTGCCTCAACGATTCTCATCTTCAGCGGGGTGCAATTATTCGCCTTAGGAATCTTCGGTGAATATCTGGCACGTATCTTTAATCGCAGCATGGAACACCCTACTTATGTGATTGGCGAAATAACCGCCCCCAAGGATGAACAATAATGCCAGGCAAGTCATGCGTGATCTTGCAGCCCTCCTACATCCCCTGGCGCGGTTATTTCCACCAAATCGCCAAAGCGGATGTCTTTGTTTTTTATGATGATGTCAAATACGATAAACATGGATGGCGCAATCGCAACCGCATCAAAACTGCTGCCGGCCTGCAATGGTTGACGATCCCCGTTTTTTCCAAAGGTGTGGAAAAAAAACAAACTCCTATCAACCAGATCGAGATCAACTGGAATCAAAAATGGAATCGCAAGCACTGGACTGCATTAGAACTGGCTTATTCCAAAGCGCCGTATTTTGAACTTTTTTCACCCCTGATTTCTTCCTTCTACAATGGGCATCCCGCCTCGCTGGCCAATTTCACCATTGACACCACTATCCAGCTAGCAAGAGCAATGGGTATCAACTCCACCAATTTCGTCCGCTCCTCAGAGTTGAGCGGCATCGGCGGTCAAAAAACCAACCGCCTCATTCAGATTCTCGCCAAATTGGGTGCAACCCACTACATTTCGGGCCCAGCCGCCAAGGGTTATATTGAGCCCGAAGAATTCGCACGCGCTGGCATCTCATTGGAATATATGGTGTATGATTATCCTGAGTACGATCAGCTTTATCCTCCATTTGATTCCCAGGTAAGCGTACTCGATTTGATTTTTATGACCGGGCAGAACGCCCTGGATTATATTCTCTAATTTCCGACTCACAGAGGCAAACATGGCTGATAGAGACCAACTAAATGATATTCGCGATTATTTCAACAACACCTTAAAAGAACATGGCGCCACCCCAAAAGGCGTGGACTGGAACTCCGAAGAAGCAAGAGAACCGCGCTTTAAGCAGCTTGCCAAGGTGATTGCCCCGTCTGAGGAACCCGTATCCATCCTGGATTACGGCTGCGGATACGGCGCTCTGGCAGATTACCTCTTGTCCAAAAGGATTCCCGTTGCCCAATACATCGGTTTTGACATCGTTGAAGACATGGTACTGGCAGCCCAGCGCCGTTTTGTGGGAATTAAAAACCTTTCTTTCACTGCGAATCTGAATGATGTTCCACAAGTAGATTACGCCATCGCTTGTGGCGTTTTTAATATGAAATTATCCGCCGATTACAATGACTGGACACAATATGTCGTAAACTCATTAGGGGAAATGAATACCCTCGGCACAAAGGGCTTTTCCGCCAATTTTCTCACCAAATATTCTGATGCCGACAGAATGCGCCCTGACCTGTATTACGCTGATCCATCTTTCTTGTTTGATTATTGCAAAATACATTTTTCAAAAAATGTCGCTCTTTTGCATGACTATGATCTTTATGACTTTACTATCGTCGTAAGAAAGAATTTCTAGAC
>JAIOTF010000423.1 GCA_021107195.1 Anaerolineaceae bacterium
GAGGGGTAGCTTTGTGATCGGCTATGTTTGACTGGGGGTCGAGATCCCAGTCGTAGGGACCGTCGAGACAGTCATCATCGCACGGCACGCGACCCGGCCCAGGGAAGTTGAAATCCGGTCCGGCGGCATGGCCGGACCAGGCATTACAGGTACAGGGGGCATCACTGCCAGGACTGCTGGAATGGCTGTCGCATTTTCCGGCGGCATCAACGCATAAGGGCGCACCTTCGTCATACGTCCACCAGCGGTCACTCATCGAGGCATGGGTCATGGTTGGGCAGGTGTAGCCGGTCTTGGCGGAGCTGTCCCAATCCAGCCCGTCGCCATCCCGGTCTTCGGGGTTGACGGGGTTGAAGCGTCCAGTGCCCTGCCACATGCTCCAGCGGTACCTTCTGTCGGGGTCATCGTGCAGGCGGATGGCGTTAACGGCCAGTTTGGCATTGTCCATCGAGTTGCTCAAACTTACGGATACGCCAGCCTGGTTCTTAATTGGCTGTACGATGGCCTGGCTGTCAAAGGTAACCAGCGAGACCTGGTCATACCCAGGATAGAGAGAGTCGATCAGGGCTTTGGCGGCCAGCTTGGCGTCCAGCAGCGGCTGGCAGGAGCCGGGATCATTGGGGTTGTATCCTGGCTGGCCGAGCGGGATCGGGTTGCAGCCGCTGCCGGCGGCGTTGGGGTTGTAGCCGAGGACATCATACGGGGCAGGTGCTGTGGTTTCCTCACCCATTGATTCAGAGACATCCAGCACGATGACGATATCGATGGGGGCTGCCTCAGAAACGGAGGAGGTGGTGAGGTTGATTGAATTGAAGCCCAGCAGATGCAGGAAGTAGAGCGGTGCGTCGATATTGGCGCCGACATAGATCAGTTTCCGCGGCGATTCGTTGGCTGTCGTGTCCGGACAGAGATTATAGAACGTCGGGATCGTAGTTTGCAGATCTGCATCGCGCAGTCCATCTGAGTCTTCATCGCATACTTTCAGTATCAATTCGGTGCTGCTCATATCCACATTGTGCATGCGCAGCACTTCGCTGGCGGTTTGTGCCATCGAAACGACGCGGTCAGCCGTATTGACGTTACCTTCAAAGCTTTTGAAGTCGTTGGCGGCAGCTACTGCGGCCGCATCGACGGCACGCTTGAGCTGGCCGTAGGTGATGTACATTGCGCCGGCATCTACGGCGAGGCCAATAAAGAACAACAGCGCCAGCAAGGAAACGGCAAAAATTACCATTACCTGGCCGCGCGGGTGCGCTGGCTGGCCGGTATCAGGGTTTTGGCGTGGGCGTCGGCGCAGCAGCTGGAAGTGGCATGATCGTATACGCATGGATCCTCATTGGGCTTGGAACAAATACAGTGAAAAACGGAATATTCATTACTTGCTCGTAGCAATAATAAAATTCCACGGCCACAAAGCCGCGATTGGGACGGGAGGCCGGGGTAGGAGTGTTGGCTCCCGCATTCAACAGGTCATTGATGCGGGCTTCAGTGTAATACGGTGCGGTGCGGAGGATATTGGCTGCACCCTGGGTGCCGGTGCAGTCGTATTGCCAGTTGTCGGAATGGCCGCCGTCCAGGTCGTTGTTGGACAGCGCCCAGGTTGTGACAGGTGATTCTGCACTGCTGTGGCGGTCGACTACGGTGAAGACCGAAATGAGCACATCATCCACTGCGGGGTCCAGTTCAACAAAAGAATTCAATCCGTTGCAGAATTTGCAATGGGCGGGACGCCCGGGATCACCGACCGCGAAACCAATGCAGTCTGTGCATTGATCGTCTGTTTGCGGCGGCGAAAGGATGCAGGCGGTATGCCAGTAAAAATTGAAGGGCTCGGGGGCGCTGCAATCGACTGCCGAGATTTGCGCCTGGATCTCAGGGCGCGAGTCACGGGCCGAGGCAAAGCGGGCAGCCTCACGGGTCAGGTCGAGTGCATCCAGATAGCGCCCGAGGAACAGGGTCACTTCGGCCAAACCCAGCAACATGACCAGCAAGATGGGTATTACCAGGGCGAGTTCTACAAAGGATTGACCGCGCCAGCGGGGGCTGTCGGCATTCCGGCGGAATATTCGATGACGTTGAAAGAATTTTTTCATAATTGACCTGTGGTTATCTTAAATACCTGATTTTACGATACAGCACAGTACCACAAATGTCAATGCGTGACGACAATCTGTACAGTGATTCGGACGAGTTTGTAACAAAAACGCGACAAAAAGGCTGCGAGGCCCGTTTGCCGGTTCTGACGATTGCATCTGGCCGAAAAAAATGTCATACTGGAAACACAAATAGAACATACGTGCTATTTGAAAGGAGCTTCACCGTTGAGCCTGATTCCGGGTGCCCGTAACCGGCCCTCAGCCGGCGAAAACCGTCAGCTTAGTCCTGGCGTGTTCAGGGAGATCGCCATCTTGCGCGATCTGATCTTGCGCATCAATGATCTGGCGGAGGAAGAAACCACCCTGCCGGAATTGCGGCGGGTGCTGGATAGCTTGAGCCGCGCCAGCGAGCGGCTGGTGAAACTGCTGTATGCCCAGAAGAGTCTGCATGACAACAAGGAAAATGCTTCCGCCTTGCAGGACGCGCTGGCAGAAATGCTCAAGCGGTTTGACAAAACAGGCAGCAGCGATTCAGGCGCATAAGGCGCAGGTCGAAACGGGAAGCATTCCGGGCGGGCGAAGTCCAGAGGACGGCGTCCGGCGGCTGGCAGTGCCCAACAAGAGGGCCATTGGCTGGCGGTGTAACGGTGCGGACAAGCACCCGAAAAACGGAGCCCTTGCACCAGCCAGGCTGCCAGCCCTCTGGACGCCGCCCACAGGACCTGTTTTTGGATGTACGTATTTATGCATCAATTCACCGGTTCGATTTTGCAAACGGTGCGGGAGATTGTGTCGTTGATCACATTCACTCACGATGACAGTATCAGAGGAGAAAATGTAACATGCAGGATGTGCAGGCCGCATTGATCGCGGAACAGATGCACCACGCCCTGGATTTGATGCGGGCCGAGATCGACCTGCTCAAGGCACGCCAGGCGAGCAATATCGAGCTGATTGACCATCGCCTGTTGCGGCTGGAAGGGCAGATCGGAGATCATGAAGCGCGTTTGCAGGAGGCTACCCAGGGTGTGACCCAGTTCAAAGTATGGTCAGGGTTGACCTCGGGCAGTTCCTCGATCCTGGCGGTGGCTGCATTTCTCAAAGCGGTGGTGGGTTTGTGATGGACATGCGCCAGACCTACCTCTTCCTGTTGGAAGACCCGCTGCGCTTTGCCAAAGCGGTATCGGGCATTACTCTGCGTGCCTATCAGGCTGAGGTGGTGTTGGCGATCCTCGATTCGGTGCGCAATGGGCGCGGCCTGAGCTTTGTGGTGATGTTCCCGCGCCAGTCCGGCAAGAATGAACTGCAAGCGCAGTTGGAAACCTACCTGCTCCTGTTGCTCTCGCAAACGGATGCCGAGCTGGTTAAGGTTTCGCCCACCTGGAAACCGCAGGCACAGAACGCCATGCGCCGCCTGGAGCGCACCCTCTCGGCCAACCTGCTCACGCGCGATTTGTGGAAGAAAGAGTCGGGCTATATCTACCGCATTGGCCGGGCGCGCATTTTCTTCTTTTCCGGTAACCCGGAGGCGAATATCGTCGGGGCCACGGCCAGCACTTTGCTGGAAGTGGATGAGGCCCAGGATGTGCTGCCGGATAAATTCGACAAGGATATTGCCCCGATGGCGGCTTCAACCAATGCGACGCGTGTCTTCTTCGGTACGGCCTGGACCAGCGATACTCTGCTGGCGCGCGAGCTGCGGGCTGCCAAAAAAGCAGAATCCAGGGACGGCCAGAGACGCAGTTTTGTGCTGACGGCTGAGGAAGTGGGAACGCTGCTGCCGTCGTATCGCGCTTTTGTAGCCGGGCGGGTGGCACGCCTGGGGCGCAGCCATCCGTTGGTGCGCACGCAGTTCTTTTCAGAGGAGATCGAGTCGGGCGGGGGGCTGTTCCCGCTGGAACGGTGTTTGCTGATGCGGGGGGAGCATCCGCCGCTGTCAAAGCCCCAGCCGGGGGAGGCATATGCTTTTCTGATCGATGTGGGCGGTGAAGATGCCGCCGCCAGTCAGCCGGCAGGCGAGGGTCTGGAGAATCCCGCCCGCGACCTGACTGCCCTGACCATCGTCGCCGTGGGACTGGCCGGGCTGGATGATCCCTTGCTGCGCAAACCGGTCTACCGGGTGGTGCATCGCCGCCAGTGGCAGGGCACGCCCCACAGTCAACTTTATGGTCAGATCATGACCCTGGCAGAAACATGGCAGCCGCAGCAGGTGGTGGTGGATGCCACCGGGGTGGGGGCGGGACTGGCGAGTTTCCTCACCGCTGCCCTGCCGGGGCGCGTAACGCCCTTCGTGTTCACTGCGGCCAGTAAATCGAAGTTGGGTTGGGATTTTCTGGGTGTGATCGAGACCGGGCGCTTTAAGGATTACGCCTGTGAGGGAGAGGATACCGAAGCAACCCGGCTGCAAGAGCTGTTTCTGGGGCAGGCTGCGGCCTGTGAGAGGCAGATGCGCCGCGGGCCAGAGCATCATCTGGCCTGGGGTGTGCCCGACGGGCGGCGGGAAGCGAACAGCGGCGACTGGCTGCATGATGACTTGCTGGTTTCAGCAGCGTTATGTGCTGTGCTGGACAAAATGCCCTGGTACACCCCGCAGCCGGGAGCTATTCTGCAGGCGGCTGACCCGCTGGATGAGCTGGATTGGGGATTCTAGGATGGAATGCACAACAAATGCAGCAACACTTTGGTGGTTATGTGGTTGACACGATAACGACTGAAGTTGTTGCTGCAAGAGCAGCTTACCTCATTGAGGAGAGAGATATGAGTTTATGGATTGAACGCATTTTCCCGCGTCAGACGGCACGCCTGCGCAGTGCAGCCTTGAGCGCCGCCCCGCCGGAGACTGACCTGACCTTTGCCGTAGGGCTGCCCGCCAGTGGAATCAGTGACCGGGATCGCTTTCCGCATGACAGACGCGAGGTGCTGGCTCAGGCAGTGCAGGCCTGGCGCACCAACCCCCTGGGACGGCGAATTGTCGGCCTGACCACCCAGTACGTATTGGGTGACGGAATTACCGTCTCCAGCGAGCACCCGGCGGCCAATCGTTTTCTCAAACAGTTTTGGGAGCACCGCCTGAATCGCATGAACACGCGCTGCGGGGAGTGGTGCGATGAATTGACCCGCACCGGCAACCTGTTTGTGATGCTCTCGACCGACCCGGCCGGAATGTCGTATGTGCGTGCTTTCCCGGCAGCCGCTATTGAGCGTATTGAAGCCCAGCCGCATGACATTGAGCAGCCATTGGCTTTTTGGCCGGTGCGTACTGCACAGGAACTCGACCCACCCGCCTGGCCTGTTTACGATGAAGCCAATGATCACCCCGACGCCTGCGGGGCCTGGCCAACGGTCATGCTGCACTATGCGATCAATCGCCCGGTGGGGGCGCAGTGGGGTGAATCTGATCTGGCCCCGCTGCTGCGCTGGCTGGCACGCTATGCCAACTGGCTGGAAGACCGCGCCCGCCTTAACCGCTATCGCAATGCCTTCCTGTTCACGGTCACCGGGCGTTGGCCGACAGCCGCCCAACGCATCGCTCGTCAGAATGAGTTGAATGCCAATCCGCCGCGCCCGGGTGCAATCCTGGTCAGTGACGAGAGTGAGCAGTGGTCGTTCCTCAGTCCCAAGCTGGAATCGAGTGACGCTAACAGCGATGGCCTGGCCTTGAAGAA
>JAIOTF010000218.1 GCA_021107195.1 Anaerolineaceae bacterium
AGCCAATTAGCAAAACCACACCATTGAAGATATGAATGGGTACATTCCAGGTAATGTACTTTTCTGCTATCTCATCCGGTATCTCGCGTTGGCTCCGCAGAACGGTTTTTTCTACTTCCCTAAAACCAGTGGCAATGGAAGTCATCAACCAGAGCAAACTCAAAGTTACTACGAAGATTGCCAATCCTATATGCCGCTTGGCTACAATAGAAACAACAAAGAATACACTTCCTGTAAGCGGCTGCAGAACACTCAAAACCACATACCAAATGGCGCCTGTTTTTGACGCTGATAGATTGAAAGCAGCAAATGTTTCTTGCGTTTTCTTGTTTGCTGTTAGCCAACTAAGGAAAGGGGTTAGCATAAAAGCTGCGCTAAGATGGAAGCCCGATACTAAGCCGGCCAGCAGAGTGGCGAAAAACCAAGAGCACCAATAGAAATTTATCATCTTTATTCATCCTGACAAGAGCATCTTGTCTAACAAGGAAGCGGCCTAACGGTTTGCATAACCCGCCGCAGCCCAGACGGGCACGGTCAGCATAGTTTGGGGCAGAAGGCCCCAATGAGACCCGCAGGGCAGGTGGCCCTGCGGGGCCATGCCGGCCCGAGCCAGCGCGGCAGGCGCGGGGAACTACCGTCGCCCTCCATAATCAGGCATCAGACGTTGTTTTTTCTTTTTTCCTCGTGTACATATCTGAGGGATACATCTCCATAAAAGCGTCTGGTTTGCTCAAAGGTCTAAAACCATATTGGGCGTACAATCCGTGCGCATCTCTGGTGGCCAAAGTCCACCGGCGCAACCCTTGCAGATGGGGATGCTTGATGATACATTCCAGCAACCATTTCGCTAACCCGCGTCCGCGATGACTCTCCAGAATGAAAACGTCTTGCAGATTTGCCGACGTGGCGAGATCCGAGATCACTCTGGCAAAACCCACGAGCTTTTCTTCGTCGTAGACCCCAAAGCACAATGAATTCTCTATAGCTCGCTGCACAGTCGTTAATGGAATACCATACCCCCAGTACGAACTGTTTATCAGGAAATCGTGGATGACTCTTGCATCTAATTTAGATTTATCAGTGCTAACAGTGTAGCTGCCCTTCTCGAATTCGATTGTATGAAGTTCTTTCAGCATATCTATTCCTCCACGTTTTGAGTGCAGGTGAGAAGTAAATGTTCACAGCGTCACGATGTAATTTGATGCAATGTCAACAAGGATCAACTGACGCGCCGCGCCCTGGTCACGCGAATCAAACAGCCGAATGAGCCAGAGCATTACTCTGTGCCTTGCAAAGGGTTCTCGTTGGGGTAACAACACAAAACGTTGTCCAGGTATTCAATGCCACAGAAATATGGACATATCGAAACATTCTTCACTGCGCAGCTATGTTCGTCAGTTTCTTCAGCCTCGTTCCATGGGCACTTGTCCTGCTGCCATTGAATGTTAGCTGCTGGTGTTGCCAAATCAATATCCATATTGGCTCCAGCCAGTTTTCTAATCATTGCATTCATCTGTGATCCGCTTGCGCTCCCAATCCGCTCTGTACACTCGATAGATGTTGTGATGCACCGGCGTAGTGTAATCGCGCCACCGATTTGTGCGCGCGTAGCGCAGTCAGCTTCATCCCTGTGTCAGGCGAAATTGCCTTGTCTCTCCTAACTCTATTCCTCATATCCTTTCTATGCTAAAGAATACAGGTCTTATTCCATCCGTACAACAGCCGATCACTACTCCTTTTTGTTTATACCACGGATCGAAAGAGCCTCCATTCCATAGTGTATGAATCATATAGAATAGGTCTTGCCATGCCCAAACACAAAAGCCTTCTGGCTTTTCAAATTTATCAATATCAAAAACATCACCCTCTTTGAATATAGGGCATTTCGTTACTACTCCTGAGCAATACTCTCTAGCGTATTCATGATTGATTGTTGTCTTTAGTATGGTTATCCGTATCTTTTTCATCTCTCACCACTCAGAACGATTCCGTCCAATGGGGCCGTTGAGCCGCCCCCTGCAAAAACGCCGCCGATTCGCGCGCGCGGAGGTAGCTTCTCAATAAGTAGGGGTAAATATTTCGTCATCTGTCATCCTCACCACAGACCGTAGGGGGAGGCACCGCCTGCCCAGACTACGTCGTGGTGAGATGACTTTTTTCAGGGAAGCCCTCTTTTCTGCTTGTCATTCAGGGCTGACAGGGCTTCTTGAAAGAGTTCGCTCAGTTCATCAGGATCCGTGCCTTCCTGAATGATAAGGTCGGGACCTGTATCCTTCAAATTGAGTTGCACTCGATAATACTTCCCCGGTTCGCGTGTGCGAATGACCATGTGATTGAACCCGGACAGCTCTAGATCACAGTTGATGTTCTGCTGTCCGGTATCGGGATTCAAATAGATATCCATGTCGCCCAAGACAACGTGGGGGTTGTCGTTGAACATGTTGCAATACGTCTGGCGATCACCCTGGGCCAGGATGTGATCCTTGATCTGGTTGAAGGCTGCGGCTGTGAGAACCTCGTCGGTTTCTTGAGTCGCTTCGGCAACCGGCGCAGGCGTGGACTCACGTGAGTTTGCACAGCCTGAAACCAAGATGAGAATCAGAATTGTGAGCAACAATTGTTTCATGTCATTTCAATCCAATAGAGGATTCCTCTGAAAAAAGATAGCTCACCACAGAGACACTGAGGACACTGAGAAAAAAATTAAGTTTTAGGGTAAAAATATTGAACATTGCCTGTCAGAAAGTTAATTTTCTGAATGTTAGGTTTAAAATCTCTGTGCTCTCCGTGGTGAAATTCTTGGTTTTTTTCAGTAGACTCAACT
>JAIOTF010000298.1 GCA_021107195.1 Anaerolineaceae bacterium
CGTTCTGCCAGACCAATAAGGCCAGCAAAGCCTGACTGCCAGACAACCCCAACCACCCCACCAGCGGGTAGAGCCGCTCGACGATCAGGGCCTGCCCGCCAAAGCGATAGGCCGGCATCCAGGCCAGCACCCAGGCTGTAATGGTCAGACAAACGAGAGCACAACCAGTTAACCACAGGCGGGATGTTTTTCCCGCCAGCCATTGCAGACCATGCTCTACGCGTTTTGGATGCCGCCAGGCAATGCGGCCGGCGGCGATGCTGCACACTGCCGCAGCCAACAAGACCCCGGCCATCGCCAACCGCGCAGCCGAATACCCCCATAAGACTGCGTTTTTGGGATCAGTGGGAAGCAGAAGAAGATAAATCAATGCCCCCAGCGCTTCCAATCCTGCCAGCAGGCAAAGTCCGGAAATAGTTTTTTTCGCCTTCATAAATAAATGATACCAGAGGATTTACACAGAAGTGGTTAACAAATACCGTCCCGGTCAAGGACAAGGATAAGTACAACGCCCGTGAGCAAACACACTGCAAAAATACCATTTGCCCAAACAGGCGTCAAAGAAACCGCCACAAAAGCCAGACATTCCAGGATCAGCGCGGCTATGTGCATGGTCATCACTGCCCGCCCCGAATCCATGCCGAGGCGTACCAGACGATGATAGGTGTGATCGCGATTCGATTTATAGAACGCCTTGCCCCGCCGCAAACGAGAGAAAAAGACCAGGGTCGTGTCAAAGATAGGTACACCGACCAGTAATATAGGCACAAACCATGAAGAGGTTTGATAGGCACCGACCGGCGTATAAAAAATGCCGATGGCGGCCAGGAAGAAACCTAAAGTTTGGGAACCCGAGTCGCCCAGGAAGAGACGCGCCGGATGCTGGTTGAAAAAACTGATCCCCAGACAAATGCCCAGCAAAATAGCACTGAACAACGAGAGCGGGGTCTGCCCGGAGTCAAAGGCAGCGAGCATGAAGAAGGCCAGCGCCCAACCGCTCAGACCAACCGCCAGACCATCCATGCTGTCGGTCAGGTTGAAAGCATTGGTGATGCCTACCACCCACAGCCAGGTAACGATCCAGTTCAAGGCACGGAAGAATGGCCCCGTACCGCCGATGAAAAAGCCGGGATACTCGAAAATGCGGATGTAAAAACCGGAAGCGACGAGAATGATGACAGCTATGGTCTGTCCAACCAGCTTGACCGGGGCGGACATACCACGAGCGTCATCCCACAGGCCAAAGGCAAAGATGATACCCGCAGCGAGGAACACCGGGAGAAATTCTCTATCCGCAAAGATACCAAACAGCAAACCGACGATCAAAAGAGAGAGAACCAGAGCCATCCCGCCAGCCAGCGGCGTGGGAAATTCATGTTGTTTATGAGGAGAACTGCCGGGAATATCAATCAAACCCAGTCGGCGGGCAATGCGGATCGCAATCCAGCATGCAGCAAGCGCCACTACCAAACTGACCAGAATCGCCTGGAACATATACGAAGTCGAAGACATATAAGAAAGCATTGGAAACGATTACTTTTGTAGTAACGACTTCAGTCGTTATATCAAAAACTACTTAACCGCCAAAGTGGTTACTACAACCTTTTCAATCCTAAATTTTAACAATCAGCAGAAATCTCAATTACGCTTCATTATACACCTGCAAGGTTTCATACACGATGCGCCGCACCGAAAACTCGGCCTCAACCAGCTCCCGCCCGCGGCGGCCCATCTCCTGGCGCAGGACAGGATCAGCGATCAGCTTTTGCAGAGCTGCCGCCAGGGAGGCAGAATCGCGCACAGGCACCAGAAAGCCATTCACGCCATTCTGCACGATCTCGCGGCAGCCTGGAACATCGGTGGTGACCACCGGTCTGCCGCAGGCCCCGGCCTCAGCCAGCGAGAGGGGCATGCCTTCGCGGTAGGATGGCAGGCAAAGAATGTGTGCCTGGGGCAGGATGGTGCGCATATCATCGTACCAGCCCCACCATTCCACCACGCCAGCCTGCACCCATTCCTGTAACTGCTCGGGGGGCACAGCACCCGGGTTATCGGGATAGGTGTCCCCGACGAGCACAAAGCGGGCACGAACGCCCTCTTCCTGCAGGCTGCGAGCAGCAGCCACAAACTCGCCCACGCCCTTCTCCCACAGGAAGCGCCCAACCATCATCACCGCAGGGTCACCAGGCGGCTCTGGCGAGGGAATGAAAACGTCTGTATCAGCCCCGGAGCCGCGCACAAGGCGGGTTTTGGTTTTTTTCAGCAAGCGATGATCCTGAAAAAGGGCGATATCATCAGGGTTTTGAAAGATGGCAGTAGTATTGCGCAGTACCAGGCGGTAAAAAAGCAGTACAACGGGTCGCAGCAGACGCGCCAACCGTCCCTTTGAGAACATATAGCCCAGGCCGGTGATGGCGTTGATCACCTTCGGCACGCCAGCCAGGTGGGCGGCTAGCGAGCCATACAACACACATTTGATGGTGAAGTGATGCACCACATCCGGCTGCTCGGTGCGGTAGAAGCGGCGCAGCTTGAGAATTGTTACCAATTCTCTGAAAGGATTCATCCCGCTGCGGGAAAGCGGGCAAGCCTGCCAGCG
>JAIOTF010000110.1 GCA_021107195.1 Anaerolineaceae bacterium
CATTTCCATGAAACCCGGCTCGCCGCAGCAACTGAAAGATATCTTACTGATCTTTGGAATATCGTACTCTTGTATCTTATCGCCTACGGCAGACAGCGTATCCCCAAGCCCTTTAGGGTACTGCTCAGTAACGATCACCGGGATTTCCAATACATGGACCGCATCGAGTAATGTCGTCACTTTTTGGAGCATATGCTCCAAAATATCCTGCGGCATGGCTGCAGAAAGCTTCTCTTGAACATCAATGATCACCAGAATCGCATCTGATGCCTCAATCTGAAATTGATTTGTCATTTTTCCTTCTTTATCCATCACTAATTTTCCTTGTTATGATACTTCATTATAAATCAGCGGCCATTAGATCATACCCCTGCATGGTAGAATTAACAAAAATTTTATTTAAGGGAAATTCGTATGAACAAAACAAATGAAATGCAAAAAAAAGCTATCAATGCTATTCGCTTTTTATCAGCAGATGCAGTTGAAGAAGCCAATTCTGGTCACCCCGGGTTGCCAATGGGCACCGCTGCCATGGCCTACACAATATGGATGAAGCATTTGCGCTTCAATCCCGCCAATCCGTCGTGGCAAAACCGCGACCGTTTTATTTTATCTGGCGGTCATGGATCTGCTATGCTCTACAGCTTGCTGTACCTGACCGGGTTTGATTTTTCCCTGGATGAGGTAAAGAATTTTCGCCAGTGGGGCAGTCTCACGCCCGGGCATCCTGAATATGGCTTGACGGCCGGCATAGAAGCGACCACAGGGCCATTGGGACAGGGCCTGGCCAACGGTGTTGGTATGGCCATCGCCGAAGCTCACCTGGCTTCTCAATTCAACCGGCCAAACCACGAGATCATCGATCACTATACCTATGCCATCGTTACCGATGGCGATCTGATGGAAGGCGTAGCCGCTGAAGCCGCCTCGCTTGCCGGCCACCTGAAATTGGGTAAACTCATTTATCTTTACGACGACAATCGAATTTCCATTGGCGGCTCCACTGACATCGCCTTCACAGAAGACCGTGCAGCCCGTTTCGAAGCCTATGAATGGCATGTCCAAAAAGTTGCCGACGGCAATGATGTTGCCGCCATTGATGCCGCTATTCAAGCCGCAAACCAAGACCCCCGTCCTTCTTTGATCGTCTGCCGTACGCACATTGGCTACGGATTGCCCACCCGTCAGGATACGCCAGCCGCTCACGGTCAGCCTCCCGGGGAAGAAGAGTTGAATGGCGCCAAAAAGAACCTTGGCTGGCCGATTGAGCCACACTTCTTCGTACCAGATGATGTTTTGCAACACTTCCGCCGGGCGGTAGAACGCGGTTCAAGCCTGGAACAGGAATGGAATACTGCCCTGGCAGCGTATAAGTCCGTTTACCCGGAAGTTGCCGAACAAATGATACAACAGCTTTCCGGGGAATTACCACAAGGCTGGAACAAAGACCTGCCAGTGTTCCCGGCAGACCCCAAGGGTGCGGCTACACGCAAATCTTCAGGCAAAGCCATCAATGCTCTTGCCAAAAACCTCCCTGCTCTCATGGGAGGCTCGGCCGACCTGGCTCCTTCCAACAACACCCTCATCAATGACAGCACCGACTTTCAAGCCGAGACACCAGAAGGGCGCAATATACGCTTCGGCGTACGGGAGCATGCCATGGGGGCAATCGTCAACGGTATGGCTTACCACAAAGGCCTCATTCCCTACGGTGCCACTTTTATGGTCTTCACCGATTATATGCGGCCTGCAATTCGGCTCGCCGCGTTGTCGCATCTCCCCAGCATCTGGGTCATGACGCACGACAGCATCTTCCTCGGCGAAGACGGGCCAACCCACCAGCCAGTTGAACACCTGACCGCAATGCGCACCATCCCCAATCTGAACGTCATCCGCCCGGCTGACGCCAATGAAACCATTGAGGCCTGGAAGGTCGCCGTTGAGAGTAAATCTACCCCGACCCTGCTTGCGCTCTCACGTCAGAATGTTCCCACTCTGGACCGCGAAAAATATAACCCCGCAGCCGGCCTGCGCAAGGGTGCCTATGTGCTCAAAGACTTTGGCAGCGAACTCCCGGATTTGATCCTTATCGCCTCCGGCTCAGAAGTTTCTCTGATCCTTACTGCGGGTGAGCAATTGGCTGCAGACGGTGTCAATGTGCGCCTGGTTTCATTCCCCTCCTGGGAATTGTTTGAAAAGCAGGATGCCGCCTACCGGGAAAGCGTGCTGCCCAAAACAGTGACCAAGCGCCTTGCTGTCGAAGCGGGCATTACCCTTGGCTGGGAACGCTGGATCGGCAATGAAGGCAAAGTAATTGGTATTGACCGTTTTGGCGCATCTGCTCCCGCTAAAATATTGGCAAAAGAATTTGGATTCACCGCGGAAGACATCCTGCAACAGGCAAAATCCCTGTTGTCTGCGTAACCGTCAAAAGGAAAAAATAATGAAAATCGTTGTTGGTTGTGATCACGGCGGTTATCCTTTGCGGGAAGCTGTCTTTGAAGCTATTGAAGAAGCAGGCCATGAAGCATTAGACCTTGGCGTCACTGAATACGAACGGGTAGATTTCCCAGATTATGCAGAAAAAGCTGGCAAGGTTATCCTGTCCGGCGGCGCCGACCGTGCGATATTGATGTGCGGCTCTGGAATTGGCATCAGCATTGCTGCAAACAAGATCAAAGGCCTGTATGCTGGTTTGTGCCATGACACATACTCTGCCCATCAAGGTGTCGAACATGATGAAATAAACGCCCTTTGCATGGGAGGACTGATTATTGGCAAAGAGCTTGCCAAAGATATCGTCAAAGCATTTCTGAATGCCGTACCAGACGGTGCGGAAAGCCATGTCCGACGTGTGGAAAAAATAAAATTGCTCGAAGAGAATATGGATTAACCATTAGCTCTTAACAACAGGGATGAGCGGCCTGGCTCATCCCTGTTTATTATGAAACCGATTAGTAAGATTAATGCACTGAAATTTGTCAAATGAATAAATGCTAGAGAAAGCCTGGGGTCCCATGAATTCAATTCAAGAATTACATCAACTACAACAATCAATTTGGTATGACAATATCGAAAGAAGGCTCCTTCAAAACGGTGAACTGGCAGCGATGATCCGGAATGGAGATATTTGCGGCATCACCTCAAATCCGAGCATCTTCAACAAAGCTATTGCCAATTCCAGCGACTACGATGCGGCATTAAAACCAATGGCATGGAGTGGCCTTGACCCAGAGAAGATATTTTTCGAGCTGGCGATTGAAGATATCCGCGCTGCTGCCGATCTCTTTACACCGCTCTATGAAGAAACCAAAGGCGGAGACGGGTATGTCAGCCTTGAAGTTTCCCCCTTCCTGGCACACGATACTGAGGAGACTATCCAACAGGCCAAATGGCTTTGGAAAACTGTTGAACGCCCAAACCTGATGATAAAAATCCCTGCGACTCGTGCAGGATTACCAGCCATCACCCAGGCCATTGCAGCAGGCATCAACGTCAATGTGACCCTCATCTTTTCGATAAACAGATATGCGGAAGTGATTGAAGCTTATCTTGCAGGACTCGAACAGCGGTTGGCAGAAGGCCTCCCTATTGACAAAATTGCCTCTGTGGCTTCTTTCTTCGTATCCCGTCTTGATACAAAAATCGACATTGCACTTGAAAAAGTCGGCTCTGAAAACGCACGCAGCCTGATGGGAAAAGCAGCTCTGGCTAACTCTCGCCTTGCCTATGCCCTGTATCTTGAGAAATTCAACACAGAACGATTCAAGAAACTGGAAAACCAGGGCGCACGCACACAGCGGCCGTTGTGGGCTTCAACCGGCACCAAGAATCCAGCATACAGCGATGTTCTGTATGTCGAAAAATTGATCGCCGCCAATACGGTCAACACAGTTCCCCCGCACACCCTGGAGGCTTTCCGCGACCACGGCCAGGCTGCGCTCTCTCTTGAAGGCCATGAAGCCGAGTCTCGTTCCATCATCGATGAACTGGGAGCACTCGGTCTCTCTTTAGATCAAGCTACCGAAGAACTGGAGGCGGCAGGCGTCAAGGCATTTGCAGACGCTTTCACCAATTTGCTTCATGCCATCGAGAACCGCGCCAAAATTGCGCGGGCCGAGCTTGGTCCCCTCGCAGAATTAATTCCCGGACGAGTGAAAAAACTCGCTGACACAGATACCGTCAAACGCATCTTTGCCCACGATCCTACCTTATGGACCAACGATCCAGATGGTCAAGCTGAAATTCGCAAACGACTCGGCTGGTTAAACGCGCCCACTGAAAGTGCCTTACTTATTCCTCAGCTATCTGAATTGCTCTTTTCCTGTCAAAATAATGGCTATACGAATGCATTACTCCTGGGTATGGGCGGCTCTTCACTGGCCCCTGAAGTACTGTCCGAGACCTTTGGCGCACAGGATGCAGCCGGAAAACCTGGACTTGCCCTCAAAATTCTGGACTCCACAGATCCTGCACAAGTTCAAGCTGCGTTGGAAAGCTCAGAAATATCCAAAACCCTGTATGTAATCGCCAGCAAAAGCGGTTCCACAAGCGAAGTAATGGCCTTCCTGGATTTCTTCTGGTCGCAAGCCATACAGGCCGTAGGAGACACAGCGCCACAGCATTTTGTGGCAGTCACCGACCCTGATTCAAAACTCGCTGCAATTGCCAATGAGCGAAATTTCCGCAAAATCATCCTTGCTGACCCCAACGTTGGTGGGCGCTATTCAGCCTTGATCGCTTTTGGTCTCACTGCATTTGCCCTTTTGGGGCTGGATGTCGATCAGCTACTTGCTCGGGCCGACAGCATGGCAAAACTCTGTCGTCCTGAGGTGTCCCCGGAACGGAACCCGGGGTTGGTACTTGGCGCTATTCTTGGCGAAGCGGCACTACAACAACGAGACAAACTCACTGTGCTGACCGACCCAGAACTCCGCTCATTTGGTTCCTGGCTGGAACAACTGATCGCCGAAAGCTCCGGAAAAGCCGGTAAAGGCATCATCCCTGTGGACATCGAGCCACAGGGCGAAGCGGAGAAATATGGCCGCGATCGGTTGTTTGTGTACCTCAACCGCTCGAACACGCTGGTAAATTTCATTGAAGCTTTGCAGAAAGCTGGTCAGCCCGTGCTCAGCATCCAGGTGCCAGAAAACGCCGATTTAGGAGCCGAATTTTTCCGCTGGGAAATGGCAACCGCCGTAGCCTGTGCAGTGCTCGGCGTAAACGCCTTTGATCAACCCGAC
>JAIOTF010000205.1 GCA_021107195.1 Anaerolineaceae bacterium
ATAAAAGGTGATAAAGCCAAATCGTTTCACCGAAGAGCGGTGTGCTCAGCATGTAGATCCAGGCAGAAAACGGCCGGTCGACAGCCACAAAATCTATAAAACCACCTGCGCCAAACTGGTGGTAGTTCCACATGTAGATCCAGTCGTCCCCGTACAGTCCCCACAACGGGATAAAAATCCCAAAGCTGAGCAGCACTGCGCCCAGGAAAGCCAAAGGCAGGGAACGCTCACTGAAATGAAACCGGCGCACAAAACCGATGAGTTGGCGAGGGAACGAGACAGCCCCAGGATCAGCCTGCTGCGTTCCCATTCCCTCGCTCATCGTATCTATATTCCTAAGTGTTGTAATTACTCGGTGGCGCCGAGGATCAGGGCCAACAGAGCCATGCGCATCACAACGCCGTTGAAAGCCTCTTCCCAATAGCGGGAGTGGCGGGTGATGTCAACATCGGAAGGCAGCTCGTCCTGGCGGGGCAAGGAATGCAAAATGATCGAGTCGCCTTTTGCCTTGTCAGCCAGCAATTCGCGGGTAACCTGGAACTGCGGAGGGGTGAGACCCTTGTCGCCTGTTGCTTCCTGGCGGGACTTGGTGTAATCGGGCTGGACAACCGGCTCCATATAAATCACATCAGCCTGGTCGATGACATCGCGAACGTCTCCGGCTTCTTCCCACTTCAAGTTGTAACGCTGCAGATCTTCCATCATTTCAGGCTGGATAGACATATCTTCGGGGTGAACGGCAATCATCTTGATATCAAACTGGGAAATGGCATAGGCCATGGAGTGCATGGTACGCATGCGGAAGTCGCCAACACAGAGGAAGGTCAAACCGTCGAGGGTGCCTTTTTCCTTCAAAATGGTGTACAGGTCAGTCAAAACCTGGGTGGGGTGTTCGCCCCAGCCGTCACCAGCGTTGATCACAGGGATGCTGGCCCATTTGGCTGCTTCGTGGGGAGCGCCCTGCTGGAAGTGGCGCATGACAAGCACGTCACCGTAATATTCCAGCATCTTGACAGTGTCTTTAATCGACTCCTGATAGAAGTCACCAGCGCGGGTCATTTTTGCATCGGCGAAACCGGTAACGGCACCACCCAGGCGAAGCATGGCTGCTTCGTGAGCCAGGCGGGTGCGGGTGCTGGGTTGATAAAAAGCGGTGACCAGGGTTTTGTCCTTGAGCAAATCAGTGTTCTGGCGATCTCGGGCAATGGGGGCCAACTCATCGGCGATCTCGAAAATCCGGAAGAACTCTTCTCGCTCGAAATCTTTCAAACTAAGAATATCACGACCTGAAAAACTACGCATTGTAAATGCCTCCTGAAAAAAAGTTAAAATGGTTTTCCTACCGCACATCGGTAGTTTGAGTTATAGCCAGAGCAGTCTCACCCCGGCCTCATCTCCTATTCAATAGGTGCTGCGAAAGTGATGCTCCCACCCACCCGGCGGACAATATGGAACCGGAAATATCCGGGCAGGAAATAGCTTGAGGAATAATCAATCACTTCGCCTTGATCAGTAAAAAGAGAAGCGACGAATTTCAACAAAACATCTCCGCGTTGAATTTCGAGGGCCCGGGCAATTTTCGACGAAGAGATCACCGCTTGTACTTCTGTCATGGAATTGGTCAAAGCCGAATCACCTTGACGAAGCAGGAAATCCAGCACAGAACCGGTGAAGCTCTGATTAAATGCCGTTTCCGGCAGAACATGCGGTGGGAGAATATCTTCGAGATAAGCGATCGGCCGGTCGTCGGTATAGATGACGCGGCTGATGCGGGTCAAGGCTGTGCCTGGTTCGATCTTGAAAGTCTTTGCCAGTTTGGAATCGGCTTCAATTTGAACCACGCGCAGATCGCCCATAGAAACATCCAAAGACATTCTGGTAGCCAGGGCTTCAATACTCTCTAATACCTCAAGGCCAGTATCAATCACATGCGGACGACCGACAACGAAGGTACCCACACCTTGCCGGCGGCGGATCAAGCCCTGCCCCTCAAACGTGCGCATCGCTTCGCGCAGCGTGGCACGGGAGACGTGCAATTGTTTGGCAAGCTCCGGTTCCGAAAGCAGCCGCTCACCCGCCGGCGTTGCCGCGATCAATCCAGCTAACTGCGATTGCAATCGCTGAAACGTATTGTGCCCACTTCTACCTGAATATTCGCTTTTCTGCGCCATTATCTAATCCTGTCTTTTGGAATTCAACACCCTGAAACTTTGATATTAACCATATTCCAATTTGTATAAATTTGTGACGCAACCGTTAATAAAGGCTGCCGGAAAATCAAACCACTTACTTACCCTGCGGGCACGATGTCGACCCCAAAGGGGCAGGTGCAAGCTCAGTGGGCGGTTTTCATAATCAAACAGCGCCAGCTCAGCCAGCGCTGTATCTATTCATCAGAATCTGCCTCGATCCCAACCATCAGCCGCCACACCTTTGCCCGCGTAAAGTCACCCTTCAACAAACCTTCCGGCTGCTGGCAGATGGCATAATACCCATGATTGATTGTTCTATTGTTGGACGTGCCTGTTTCTTGCGTAAAGTGTTTTGGCATGTTTGCGGTTTAGAAAACACCTGTATGGTGAGGAAAACAAATTGTCTAACAAAATTTGTCAGACATTTAATGTTAACCCTAGTTTAACAAGAATCAGGCAGATTGTCAATTGTCTGACAACATGATTTTTGTCACTATTTTCCAGCCAATTTGGCTGAACGCAGGGTATTTCGCAACAACATGGCGATTGTCATCGGCCCAACCCCGCCCGGAACAGGGGTGATCGCTCCTGCCACCTGGCTGACCTCATCAAAAGCCACATCGCCCACCAGTTTATAGCCGCGCTTGCGCTCGGGAGCCTCGACGCGATTGATGCCCACATCGATGACCACTGCGCCAGGTTTAACCCAGTCTGCACGCACCATCTCCGGCCGGCCAACTGCGGCCACGAGGACATCTGCCTGGCGGACAACGGATTGCAGGTCTTTGGTGCGCGAATGACAAATGGTCACTGTGGCATTCTCTCTCACCAGGAGCAAAGCAACCGGCATGCCGACGATATTGGAACGACCAAGCACGACTGCATTCACACCTTCCAGCGTGGGCAACATCTCTTTTAATAGAAAAATGACACCATGGGGCGTACAAGGAATGAAAAGCGGCTCGCGGCCCTTCTGGGCCAAACGGCCAATGTTCACCGGGTGGAAACCATCAACGTCTTTCTCAATGCTGATCGCATTCAACACCTTCTCTTCATCCAGGCCTGCCGGCAGAGGAAGCTGCACCAGAATGCCGTCCACTTTAGAATCGGCGTTGAGTTTACCGACCAAAGCCTCCACTTCCTGCTGCGAGGCATCCTCGGGCAATCGATAGCCAAAGGACTCAATACCAGCTTCGGCACAGGCTTTCTGCTTCATGCGTACATAAACTTGCGAGGCTGCGTTTTCCCCCACCAGGACGGTTGCCAGACCCGGTGCCTGACGACCTTCGGCGAGCATGACATCCACTTCCTGTTTGATCTCAGCACGAATTCTTTCTGATGTTGCTTTTCCATCAATGATTTTTGCCGTCATATAAGGAGCTCCTTTCAAGATAGCACGGTAATTCACAGGTTGTCATACAACTACCTTTTGATTATAACGCAAAGTTTTCCGTCAACCAATCAGGGATCAGGAAAATATTCTCCTCTTTCGTGGCAGCACGGCATGCTGCGCTCATGGAACGCCGGACTACATCTTTCTCCATTCCGGTGTGCCATCCATGCCGCGGGAACAATCCCCCTGCCGCTTCGCGGCATCCCCCTTTTACAAAGGGGACAAAAACGTAAGGGTGAATGACGTTCGCCCGCTGAATTCAACACCGTGACAACAAACCACATCGCAGCAGCGTACCCTGACCCATAACGGCACGACACGCCGCGCCCGCGGAACACCGGACTATATCGCGCCGCTCACCAAGAATGATTATAAACTGACAAATTGACTGATCCCTATTGCCTCCAAAATACGATACAATAATGAGGTTCAATTGAAAATCTTGACTATACTGGCAGTCGCAACTGTCATCAGGAGAATATGAATGAGTAAAATCTGCGTAGTTGGAACAGGGTATGTTGGTCTGGTTACAGGTACTTGTTTTGCAGACCTGGGGAACGATGTAACCTGCCTGGATATCAATGAAGAGCGAATTGAAAAAATCAACAAGGGAATCATGCCCATCTATGAACCCGGGCTGGAACAACTGGTAGAGACCAACGTCTCTGCTGGCCGGCTGATCTTCACCACCGACTATGCCCTGGCACTGACCAATGTGGAGTATGTTTTCATCGCCGTAGGCACACCCTCCGGCGATGAGGGCGAGGCGGATCTTCAATTCGTGCGCTCTGCTGCCGAAGCCATCTCAGACCAGGTCAACCATCCAATCATCGTGGTCAACAAATCCACTGTGCCGGTCGGTACAGGAGATTGGGTAACCGACATCATCAACAAACGCCGCAAGACCACCGGCGGCGAACCGCTGGACTTCAAAGTCGTCTCCAATCCCGAATTCCTGCGCGAAGGCTCTGCGATCAGCGACTGCATGAACCCTGACCGGGTGGTATTAGGTTCGACAGACCGGTCAGCCGCCCAGAAAATCGCAGAACTTTATACCCCGCTGCGCTGCCCGGTGATGATCACCGACCTGCGCACGGCAGAAATGATCAAATACGCTTCCAATGCCTTCCTCGCTACCAAGATTTCATTCATCAATGAAATGGCCAATATGTGCGAAGAGCTGGGGGCAGACGTGGTGGAAGTTGCCCGCGGCATGGGCCTCGACAACCGCATTGGCCCGTCATTCCTGGATGCCGGCCTGGGATGGGGCGGAAGCTGCTTCCCCAAAGACGTGAAGGCATTGGCCCACATGGCCGTGCTGCACGGCACCCACCCGCAGCTCCTGCAGGCCGTGATGGAGATCAACCGCAACCAGCGCCGCCGTGTGATCTATAAACTGCGCAACGCACTCAACGGGTTGAACGAAAAAACCGTTGGCATCCTGGGCCTTTCCTTCAAGCCCAATACCGATGACATCCGTGACGCTCCTGCCCTGGAGATCATCCACATGCTGGAGAACGAAGGCGCGATCATCAAAGCCTATGACCCACAAGGAGCAGAAAACGCCAAGACCATGATCCCCCGCGTAACCCTGTGCGAAACTCCCTACAAGGTCGCCGAAGGCGCAGACGCCCTGGTGGTTGCCACCGAATGGAATGAGTTCAAACAGCTTGACTTTGAACGCATCAAGGAAGTCATGAACCAGCCGGTCGTGATCGATGGCCGCAACATCTGGGACCCCGAGCAAATGCTGGAAAAAGGCTTCAACTATTTTGGTGTTGGCCGCGGCAGCAATACCCACTGAACGGCAATGTAGACTGTACAATTCATAATGTATAATCACGGGCTTTTGAAAATTTCATTTTCAAAAGCCCGGTTTTCTTTTCCGGTATTGGATGCGACCCTTCAACAAAAATCTCCAATGTAGGGACGGATGGCGCTGCGCGCGCCTACAATTGCAACACCCACTCTTCCAGCCCAACGTAGAAGCCCCAAAATGATATAATCCCCATCGTACAGGAACATTTTTCTTTGCGCCTTTGCGGCTTTGCGTGAGATAAAAAAGATTGATCCGCACGCTCCCCAAACGCCAAACCGCCCAAACGGACAACCCATGCAAAAGCAGACCTTCTCCGGCAGTTACGAAAACCTGGCAAAGATCGCGGCCTTTGTGCGCCAGAATGCACAACAGGCCGGTTTTGGCAATACGGCCATGTATGCCATTGAAACCGCCGTGGATGAAGCCTGCTCGAATATCATCGAACACGGCTACGGCGGTGAAGGGCGCGGCGAGATCCAATGCAACTGCAAAGCAGATGAATCCGGTATTACCATTACCCTGATCGATCAGGGGAAAAAATTCAACCCATCTGATGCCGATATGCCCAAACTGGATGTGCCCCTGAAAGAACGGAGAGCACATGGCCTGGGGCTGTATTTCCTGCATCAAATGATGGATGAAATCCTTTTTGAACACAAAGAAGGCCAGGGCAATATCCTCACCATGACCAAATACCGCGAGAATGAAGCCTGCGAGGATTTTGACCCACCCGGGAATGACCCTGAGTGGCAGCAGCTTCTGCGACTGGGGGATAATCTGCTCAAGCTGCCGCAAGCCGGCGCACAGGCAAAATTCATCGAGGATTACGTCACGGGCCTGCTCAACTGCACCGCCAAAATGTGGCTGGCGGAACCGTTCTACCCCCTGCCCGGGCAAGCGGATACAGAGACGATCCCCGAAGAAACCGCGCCCTTCCTGGTACGTCAGGCGATGATGACAGGTCAGGCGTGCTACCGCAATCTGGGCGATAAAGATGGCACAAACTGCGCCCGCATGGAAAATCCGCTGGCCACCACCATCCCGCTGATTGCCCAGGAGAAACTGCTGGCAGTGCTGGAGGTGGAGCGGCTGGAAGGCCCCCCTTTCTGTCTGGAAGAGATGACTGCCCTGCACCGCCTGAGCGCGCATACTTCCATCATCCTGCAAGTCAGCCGCCAGGAAACGATCAAACGCGGGCATGACGAGCAATTAGCACTCGTCCGCTCCGTCAGCATGCAGACCGCATATGAACATAACCTAGATGAACTCTGCCGACGGGTAACCCACCAGACCCGCGA
>JAIOTF010000151.1 GCA_021107195.1 Anaerolineaceae bacterium
ACGGGCAGGATAAACATGACACCACCCATGGTTGGCGTACCCATTTTGGTGCTGTGACGTCCCGGGCCCTCAACACGGATCAGTTTGCCGATTTTCAAAGTTTGCAGGACGCGTTTTAGCGGCCCGCCCCAGATCACAGCCATCATGAAGCTCAACATGCTGATGGCAAGCGTAATTGAAGTTTCTTGCATCATGTTGTTGCCTCCAATACGGCTGTGATCCGTTCCATTCTTAATCCACGAGAACCTTTTACGAGGACAACGTCTTGCTTTTGGAGGTGGCCTTGTAAATATTCAATGGCTTCCGGTACCGTTGCAAACCACTGTATCCGTTTTGCGGGCATCCCGGCCTGACGGGCTGCCTGAGCCGTGGTGCGGCTTAATTCACCGACGGCAATTAATTCATTGCATACTTCTGCAGCCCGCACCCCGACCATGATGTGGCCCTTGGCTTCATACGGTCCCAGTTCCAGCATGTCTCCAAGAACGGCAATGTGACGTCCTTCAATTTCGCTCAGAAGATTGAGCGCGGCCAGGGTGGATTGAGGGGATGCGTTGTAGGTGTCATCCAGAATCAGAGAGCCTTTTGGGGTGTGCACGGCCGCAAGCCGCAACTGGGTTGTGTTGCTATGTTGAAGCCCATCAATGATTTGATTCCAGGAGCAGCCTTCGACCAGTCCTACGGCAGTTGCTCGCAGGACGGTGTGTACAGAATGACGTCCGATCAGCGGCACACGCAGGTGCAAAACTTCGCCTTTATGGTGCAAGCGGAAGCGGACACCTTCCAGGCCCATGCCGACGATCTCATCTGCCCAGAGGTCTGCTTCGGGATTCAGGCCGTAGTAGAAGACCTTTGCCTGGGTCAATTCTGCCATCGGTCGTACGAAGGGATCGTCATAGTTAAGGATGGCGATGCCTTCCGGTGAAGGGGGCAACGACTGGATCAGTTCTGATTTGCCGCGGGCGATGGTCTCCTGTGAACCCGCTCGTTCGGCATGCACGATGCCAATGTTGGTGATGACGCCCACTTGCGGCAGGGCGATATCGCACAGGAATTTAATCTCACCCGGGACAAAGAAACCCATTTCCAGGACTGCGCGATCGTATCCTTCGCTCATGCGCAAGATGGTGAGCGGCAGTCCAATCTCGTTGTTGAGGTTGCCGGTGTTCTTCAAGGTGTGGTAACGTGACTTAAGCACTTCTGTGACCAGTTCTTTGGTGGTGGATTTGCCCACGCTGCCGGTGATACCAATCACTCTCAAGTTGAGCTTTCTGCGCCAGAAGCGGGCGATCTGCTGCAATGCTTTCAGGGTATCGTCTACGAGAATGCAGGTCGGGTCGTCCGGCCGCATGTATTCTTTTGGCAGGCTGCCAGAGCGCAGATCAATGGTTGGGAACCGGGCAGAAAGGTCCTGTTGTACCAGGGCAAGGTCTGCACCTTGCTGGAAAGCCTGTGCGACGAAGTTGTGCCCGTCTGTATTTTCCCCTGCGAGGGCGATGAATAATGCTCCGGGAATCACTTGCCGAGAATCGATGCAAGCCTCACTGATCACAAGGGAGGCTTCTGCAGGGCGTTTACCCGTTAAGGCTTCAAGGACATCATTCAGCGATAACACGACTTTTTAACCTCATTGATTCGCAATCTGTAATCGAATAGCGTCTGGCGGAATATCCATCAATACCACCAGTTCATTAACCACATCCGAAAAAACCGGGGCGGCGACTACTGAACCCCATGGAGAGGTTTGCGGTTCTTCCAGCCAGACATAGACCAGGAATTTAGGGTCATCCGCCGGACCCCAGCCAACAAAGGAAGCGTTTGTGGCATCTGTTCGATAAGGAAGAATGTCATATTCCGGATGGCCTTTGTATGGGGCGATTTGAGCGGTTCCCGTTTTACCGGCCAGGCGGTAGCCATCAACTTCAATATTTGACGATTCTCCTTGCAGAGAAACCGTCAGCATTTCGGTGAGTGTGTGTGCTGTTTCTGCTGTAATGGGTTTGCTGATGACCTTTGGCGGCAGGTCGTATTGCCGTCCATTGCTTATGATGCTGCGGACGATGCGAGGAGCCATCATCACGCCGTCATTGGCAACGGCGGAGATAGCGGTTACCATCTGAATAGGGGCCAGATTCATGGCCTGTCCAAAGGAATGGGCAGCCAGATTGCCTTCACCGGGAATTGCCAGAGGATAAATTCTTTCTCCTTCCAGATCAATTCCGCTGCGGTGGCCGATACCGAAAGCATCCAGGTATTCGTAGAAAGTGGTTACACCCAGGTCCCGTGCCACCGAAGCCAGGCAAACATTGAGGGAAAGCTCCATGCAGCCGGTCATTGTTACCTGCCCATGTCCTACTCTGTCCCAGTTATAGACTGTCACGCCGCCGACCTCGACTATGCCTGTGTCAAGGAAAGGCGTATCGGGCGTTACAAGACCCGCGTCCAGGGCGGCTGCCATCGTGAGGACTTTTGAGACGGATCCGGGCTCATAGAGCGATTCGATGGCGGGATTGACAAACTCGATTCTGGGATCATTATCAGGTAATCTGTCATAGCGTGAGGTAGTTGCCATAGCCAGGACATCCCCTGTTTCCGGATCGGATACGATGACAACGCCGGACAACGAGCCGGTTTCATCAACATGAAAGTCCAAAATGTCTTCCACTGTGCGCTGGATTTCACGGTCGATGGTCAGTACCAGGCTGGAGCCTTTTGGCCAATCATCATCATGGATCACGTTGGGAAGGCCAGTTTGTAAGGATTTTGAAGGTACGCCGGAAAGTAATTCGTCATATTGTTGTTCGACACCGCGCCTGGCATCGCCATATTTCGACACACTACCGATGACGTTGGATGCCAGTTCCTCTTCGGGATACTGACGAATTAAGAAGGGCGTCCACTCAACACCATACAAAGTCGGTGCAGGATTCTTTTTGGTTCCGTTGAGATTTTCATATTCATCATAGGTCAATGCGAGTTGATCGATTCTTTCCTGGTCGATGAAAGAAGTAATAATCTTGCGGGTAAAGCCGGTTTCCTTTACAGAAACGTTTGTCTTCCGGAAAACTTCATCGTAAGGGATATCTAAAATTCGGGAAAGAACACTGGCTATTGTTTCTGCGTTTCCTACAAAATTAGACTTTTCTAAATTTACATTCACTTCATATACAGTGAGGTTTGTGGCCAGAGGGGTTCCGTAGCGATCGTAGATGAGGCCTCGGGCAGGGGTGATCTCTTCTTCATATCCAGAGGATACATACTCCCAGTATTCCTGAAAGTCGCGATTTGCTTTGTTTGTTTGTAAACCAATAATGCGTCCAAGGATCAGAATTGCTACCATGGAGAAAATTACTTTTATTATGTTGGTCCTTAACTCAAAATCGGATAACATCGTATCCTTCCTTAACAGCCTTGCAGATCGTTATTGGCTGCTCAGCTTGAGCAGTTTTTCCAAGAGCCATTCCCACAGGGATTGGGTGTAGGCTGGTTTGATGATCGAGTCGGGCGCGTTACTGAAATTGCCAGTGGGCCCCATTTGGGCTGTTTGCCGCCCGTAATATCCAGGTATTACCATGTACTCAACCTCGTCAGGTGTATATCGATCAAAGTTGAGGTCTTTTGCCCATTCTTCCATTGATCTGACGGAGGATTTTTCCGCCAGTACGTTCTGCAAATTTTCTATTTCAAAATGCGTGGCTTCTTGTGTTGCTTCCAACCTCCAGATTTCAACGCCTACTGCTGTTGTTTGAGCACTGAAATACAAATACACACCTGCGATCAAGGCACTTGTGACCAGAAAGAGTAAGAAGAGTCCAATCCTTTGGATTTGAACTCGCCATGGTGCTTGTTGGTAGGCCTGGATCAAATTCTTTGGCATAGTATGGATTTTTTAGACCTCTTACCTTTATTTATTGTTTAATGCGTTGTCAGTATTCACATCTTTTTATGCAAAGATTATGCCAGTTTCTTCTCAACCACCCGTAAACGTGCGCTGCGCGCTCTTGAATTCTCGGCCAATTCCTTTTCCTGAGGAACGATCGAGCGCCGGGTGATGCGTTCCAGAATGGCTTTGTGACCGCAGGTGCAAACCGGCTGGTTGGGCGGGCAAATACAATCTTTACTTTCACGCACAAAGTACTGCTTGACGATGCGGTCTTCCAATGAATGGAAAGAAATGACGGCCAATCTGCCACCTGGGGCAAGGGCTTCCACTGCCCGGGGGAGAAAAGTTGCAAGGGATTGCAGTTCCTGGTTGACTGCGATGCGCAGTGCCTGGAAAGTTCGGGTGGCAGGGTGAATCTTGCTCTTTTTCCCTTTTATCGCTTTCGCAATGATCCCGGCCAGTTGGCTGGTGGTGTTCACAGGTCTGGCCTGGACGATGGATCTGGCGATCCTGCGGGATTGTTTCTCTTCTCCGTAACGCCAGATGATGTCTGCCAGGTCTTTTTCGCTCGACAGGTTGACCAGATCGGCGGCGGAAAGACCTTGATCAGGATCAAAGCGCATGTCCAATGGACCTTCCAGGCGGAAGGAGAAACCACGCCCCGCGGTGTCTAACTGCATGGAAGAAAGTCCCAGATCAATGACGATTCCGTTCACGGTTGACCAGCCAATGTGCTGCATCTCCTCCAGCAAGCGGGTGTAGGAGGCCTGCACCAGGGTGTATCTCCCACTAAAACTTTTGAGGCGCTGGTCAGCGATAGCCAGCGCCTGCTTGTCAAGATCCATGCCGAGCAGCTTACCATGCGGTGTGCTTGCTTTCAGTATGCCGCGGGCATGTCCTCCTGCTCCGACAGTGGCATCGAGATATTTCCCCGTGCTGGTTGGGCGCAAAGCGGTTATAATTTCATGGTAAAGTACTGGTAAATGCGGAGCCTGACC
>JAIOTF010000071.1 GCA_021107195.1 Anaerolineaceae bacterium
AAGAAAGAGAATCTATATATTCTTCGTCTAATTGGCTCAAAGAAACTCCAGATAAGTTCATGCCTATTAATTTACCCTATTTTATTCATTAACGCTAGCAATTCGCTTTGGGGGAGTGAACGGTTACAAATTTTAAAGGACTGTTTTTTGAGCAGTCCTTTAAGGGATTAGTACTTCAAGGATTTCATTGTGCCTGCCACAAACGAACCGTACCGTCTGCCGAGGAGGAAACCAGCGTGCGGCCGTCAGGCGAAAAGGCGATCGAATTGACAAGGTCGGTGTGCCCTGCCAGGGACAGCAGCCTGGTATGGGAATCCACCTCCCAGATGGACAACTCATTGAAGATGGTGACGACCAGCAGCTTACCATCCGGTGAGAAGGCCAGACTTTGGGTTATCGATGTGCCTTCAACCAGTGTGCCGAGGGCCTGACCGCTGGTTTGGTCCCAGAGCTGGATGATGGGTTTTGATTGACCATCTACGGTTCCAGCAGTGGTAACGGCCAGCAGATGACCGTTGGGGGCCAGTTCGGCATCACCGATGAAATCTTCATGGCCGAGGAAGGCACCCATGGCACCTGAAGAAACATCCATCACCTGGGTGCTGCCGCGCGCCACCCAGATCAGGTAGCGGTCATCGCTCGAAAATGTGGCGTTGTACACCGGGGCAGCAGTCTCAAAACCAGTCAGTTTTTTGATCTGCTCGCCGCTGTCAACGTTCCAGAGAGTGACGGCAATCTCATCCCATGAAGAGATGGCCACCAGGCTGCCATCGCTAGAGAAGACGGCATCGATAAAGCCGTTCTCGGGGGCGATAGTGCGCACGATCTGCCCGGTGTTGGTCTCGCGCAGGTCGAGATTCATTTGATCGGATGTGGTTGCCATCAGGCCGGTGGTCGGCGAAAAGTCCAGCACCGTGATTGGTTCCTGCACAACGACAGTGGAGAGGGTCTCGAGGGTACTGCTGTCCAACAACGACAGCCCGCCCCGGGCCAGAATGCCGATCCGTTTTCCGTCTTGAGACCAGAGCAGCCGGTAGGGGTTCTCGATTTGCACCTGGGCTATTTCCTTTAACAGGATGGCGTTTTCCGGGGTGATGACTTGCGCTTCGGCGACAGCGGCTGGCGGGGGTGTTTCGGCCGCTTCGCTGTGGGGGGCGGAATCAGGCTCGCTCGGCACAGGTTCAACGGGTTCGGGTTCTTCCGGTGCGGGCTCAACTGGAGCGGGAGCTTCCTCTGCAGAGGGAATGCTCTGCTGGACGAGGTCCAGGACGCTGCAGGATGTGAGCAGCAAAGAGAGCAGTGTAAAAAAAACGATGGTGCGAAAGGTGAAGCGGGACATGTTGACCTCCTTCACAAAGATGTCATGTTTGTCTACTTGTGTGCATTGTTCATGCCAGACGGGAGTTCTGTCTTTAGTTTTAGTATAAACCGAAATCGTGCTTTTTGTGTGGGAAGATAGGAGAAAAACAGCAATTCTCAATATGCTGGAGTAAATCTGTTGTAGTAACGACTTCAGTCGTTAGATGTCAAAAATTAACGATTAAAATCGTTACTACAAATCTAAATTGAGAATTGCTGGGAGAAAAAAAGGATAGGTTTGCACGCCTGATTGAAGGCAGGCAGTCACCTTGCGCCGCTTTCGGGGCACAGGTACAATGAAAGCATGGCTGAAAAAGTGGATATTCCTTTTCTGCATAGAAAGAGTTTGCTGGGAGTCAGCGTTTTGTATATCGCGTTGCACCTGGCCTGGTTGGTCTGGGCGCGCAAACCGGCGATGGAGCGTCTGGTGATCGGCAATCTGGCAATGCTGTTTACCTCCTTGCTGGCGGCAGCAGCGGCAGTTTGGGTGCGCAAGGCTCTCGAAGCGGACCGGCGCTTGCAGCGTTCGTGGACCTGGCTGGCGATTGGACTTTCGGTGTGGACATTGGGTGACTTGGTGCGCACCCTGCTGCATGCCATGCAATTTGCCTGGGATGTGCAGTTGGTACCGCTGGAGGTGCTCTATTTGCTGGGTTCTCTGCCTTTGTGGATTGGATTGGCGATCTATCCGCACTCGCAGCGACAGACATTTGGCCGCCTGGAACTGCTGTTTGATATGAGCCTCACTACGACTGCCGGTCTGACCCTGGTTTGGATCAGCGTCTTGCAGCCGATGCAGGCCTGGCTTCCTGCGGGCAGCCGTCCGACGGCACTCATTTATCCGCTGGTTGATCTGGCCGGTTTGCTGCTCTTGATCAATCTCTTCGTGCTGGCTGAGGTGGGGCGTCTTTCAGCCGCATTTGGCTGGATATTTTTGGGGTTTGGGGCGTATGCGGTCACAGACCTGATCTATGTTTCTCTTTTAAATACCGGTGTATATCAAATTGGCAGTCTTGTGGATCTGGGCTGGGTTTTGGGCGACTTTGCTTTGGTCATTGGTGCCGCGGCACAGCTTGGATACCTGACCAGGCCAAAGCAGACTTCGCGGCTGCAGCGGGCGCTGGTGCGGTTTCAGTACTATCTGCCATTGATTGCTACGCTGGCGCTGGGTTTATACACTGTGGTGGAGTGGCAGATTGTAGGGGTGGCGAATCTGGCTGGCCTGTGGGTAACGGTTGTGCTCAGTTTGGGGCTGATCGCCCGGCTGGGCATCCTGGCTGGCGAGGTGCAGATGCAGCAGTATGCCAACCTGGTGAACAGCATTGCCGAGCCAACTTTTGTGTGTGACGAACGCGGCCGCCTGCGCCTGCTCAATCCGGCCTTGCTGGCCGCAGTTGGTTATGAAACCCCGCAGCAGTTGTTGGGAAAGTCGCTGCAATTGATTGTGGTGCCTGAAGCAGATGGTGAAACAGCCTCACCGCTCAAGTCTGGTTTGAGTGGTGGCTGGTTGGGCGAGGCGCGCTTACGCCGCCGGGATGGTTCCATGTTCCCGGTTTCGTTGGCTCTGCGGCCTTTGTTGCCAACCGGTGACCGGCGGCTGGCGCTGGCCGGTACGGCGCACGACCTGAGCCTGGAGAAACGCCGTCAGGACGAACTGCGGCATGCCTATGAGCAGATCGCCAGTGATCGGACGGAGCTGGAGCGTTTGAATATCGATCTTGAAAACAAGGTATCTGAAAAAACGGCCAATTTGACAGCGGCTTATTTGCAACTGGAGCAGCAGAACCTGCGCCTGCGTGAGCTGGATAAGCTCAAATCGGAGTTTGTTTCGATGGTCTCGCATGAGCTGCGTTCACCGTTGACCATCATCAATGGGGGAATTGAGCTTTCTTTGGCATCTGGTGAGGGGATGCCGGATCGTACGCGTGAAAACTTGGCTTTGGTGCAGGATGAGATCCTGCGTTTAACTCGCTTTGTGGAGACGATCCTCGACCTGTCTGCACTGGAGGCTGGTCGGCTGCCGCTTTATCCGGCCCCGCTGGAACTGCAAAATATGGTGCAGACCATGCAGCGTCAGCTCAGCCGCCAGCCGGACGCAGAACGCATCCAGTGGCAGGTGCCGTCAGACCTGCCGCCGCTGCTGGCGGATGAACAGGCATTGACCAGCATCCTCTTTCATTTACTGGATAATGCTTTTAAGTATGCGCCGTCCGGGACGATCCTGCTCAGCGCGGCACAGATTCCCGAAGGGCGCATCCAGGTGCAGGTGAAGGATGAGGGACCAGGCATTCCCCTGGATGCGATCCCGATGTTGTTCGACCGTTTTTATCGCTCTAACCCCAAAGATGCGCAAACGGTATATGGGCATGGTCTGGGCCTGTACATTGTGCAGCGGTTGTTGGAAGCAATGGGCGGCGAGATCCGCGCGGAGAACCGGCCGCAAGGCGGGGCTTGCTTTACTTTCTGGGTACCAGAGGCTGATGCCAACCCTGATGAGGAGGGAGAAGGTCATGGTTGATAGACTCTTGTTGGTGGATGATGACACTACCCTGTTGCGTTTCACCCGGGAGTATCTGGAAGGACAGGGCTTTGAGGTGAGTGCTGCCAACAGTGGGGTGGAAGCGCTGCGCTTGGCCTATCAGGAACACCCTGATCTGGTTGTATTGGATGTGATGATGCCCGGCATGGATGGTTGGGAAGTCACCCGGCGTCTGCGGGAATTGTCGGATGTGCCGATCATCCTGGTGACGGCCAAAACTGCCGAAGAGGATAAATTGCATGGATTCCAGTTGGGGGTGGATGACTATGTGACCAAGCCGTTCAGCTTTGCCGAGCTGGGAGCGCGCATTCAGGCCGTGTTGGGGCGGGCCCGCCAGCAGTCGGCGGTGGAGCACAACGTGATCCCCTTTGGCGATTTGCTGCTCGACCTTGACCGGCACGAAGTACGGCGCGGCGAGGAAGTGATTCAACTGACCCCCACTGAATTTCGGCTGCTGGAAGTACTGGCCGGACGCAAAGGGAAGGCCGTCTCAGAGCTGGATTTGATCATGCATGTGTGGGGGCGGGAAGAGGAAGAAGAAACGGCGGCCGTGCGCCGCTATATCTGGCTGCTGCGTAAAAAACTGGAACCCGAACCTTCCTCTCCGCAGTATATCGTGACCGTCAGAGGGTATGGGTACAGGCTGGAGGGGTGAGAAATACCCAGCAATTCTCAATATGCTGAAGTAAATATGTCGTAGTAACGACTTCAGTCGTTAAATGTTTGAAATTAATGATTAAAATCGTCACTGCAAAGCTAAACTGGGAATTGCTAAGAAGTTACCTTTAGAAGTTGAGTTTGTATCGCATATAATTGTATTGGAATAACGGTTTCATTAACCTTGAACAGGAAAGATTATGGCTAGCGATTATTTAGACAGAATATATTTAGGGGATTGTGAACAAGTATTAAAAGAAGTTCCTGATAATTCTGTTGACTTGATCTTCACTTCTCCTCCCTATGCCGATCAGCGGCGGTCTACCTATGGTGGTGTGAAGCCGAGCGAGTATGTGGATTGGTTCATGCCAAAGGCAGCACAATTTCAACGAGTCTTAAAGCCAACAGGAACGTTTGTGTTAAATATTAAAGAAAGAGTTGTCAATGGAGAAAGACATACTTATGTAATAGAACTTATTTTGAAAATGCGGCAGGAAGGCTGGCTTTGGACCGAAGAATTTATGTGGCATAAGAAGAATTCTTATCCAGGCAAATGGCCAAATCGCTTCCGGGATTCATGGGAAAGATTATTGCAATTCAATTTGCAAAGAAAATTTAATATGTATCAGGAAACTGTCATGGTTCCTGTAGGCGATTGGGCGAAAAACCGATTAGGAAATCTTAGTGAAACCGATAAAACCCGCGATGAATCAAAAGTCGGCAGCGGGTTTGGAAAGAATATATCGAATTGGCTGGGTAGAGACAAGGTGTATCCAACGAATGTGATTCACATGGCTACTGAATGCTCGAATCGGAATCACAGTGCCGCTTTTCCTGAGCAGCTCCCGGAATGGTTTATTCGTTTGTTCACTTTAGAAGATGATGTTGTTTTGGATCCATTTGTTGGATCAGGAACAACAGCAGTTGTGGCAAAAATAATGAAGCGGAGATTCATTGGCATTGATTCAAATGAAGAATATTTTGAATTGGCCAAGGATAGACTAAAGGCAGTTCAGGTGCCGCTGTTTCAGTTGGCAGAACCTTCAGAAGATTATGATTTAGGCGAAAGTGGGACAGAATAAGGATGAATACTTTGAACATGGATGCGGTTCGGCAATACGTTAATGCCAATATTGTTGGTTTTCATCAAAACAGATTTCAATGTTTGGAAAAATTATCTCTGAAGAGATTGTTGACCAAGAACCCGTACTTGTTCAAAGCAAAAAATCTTGTTACAGCGGGAGATTTGATTTCCAGTTTGTTGGATGCGTTCTTGTCTTCATCAGAAGAAAAACTGTTTGGAGATTTTTTGGAAGGCCTGGCAATTTTCGTTGCCGAGAACACGAGTGGGGGACATAAATCCGCAGCTCAGGGGATTGATCTTGAATTCCTTGATGATGATTCCCATTATATCGTTTCAATCAAATCAGGAACGAATTGGGGAAACAGTTCACAGCACAAGAAATTGGCACAGGATTTGAGTAATGCTGTGATTCGTGTGCGGCAGTTGAGAACAGGTAAGAATATCCAACCTGTTTTGGGTATTTGCTATGGAAAGACAAGAACTAGCTATCATAAATCCGGTTATTTGAAAGTGGTTGGACAGAATTTTTGGTACCTGATCAGTGGCAATAAAGACCTGTATACCGACATTATTGAGCCTTTGGGGTACCGTGCCAAGGAGCATAATGATGCTTTTCTGGTGCAAAAAAACCAATTAGTGAATCGATTTACCAGAGAATTCCTTTTGCGATTTTGTAATGAGAATGGAGCAATTGATTGGGTGAAATTGGTGGAATACAACAGCGGTAATTTTGATTTGGATAAATTTGTTCAATGAATGGGGTTTGAAGGTCACGGGAGTAAAAAGGGAGTTTTGGGAAGAAATAATTCTTGTTGCTGGCTGCACTTCTGGCGGGCCTTTATTGGTCCGCTTTTTCTTTGGACGCCCATTGCGCATAAACTTTCTGGTAGCCCCACACGGCAAGCGAAGCACCA
>JAIOTF010000136.1 GCA_021107195.1 Anaerolineaceae bacterium
AGGCTGAATTTTCTCAACCTGGCATTACTTGTGCGGAATACAACCACGAGGCCGGCAAGGACGAGGCCGTAACAGGCCATTGCAGCCGGTAATCCTGCGTGCAGGAAACCCAGCAGGAACAGTGCCGGCGTCACAATCAGCAGCACCATCGTTGAAACCAACAATATATTTTTACTCGTTACGTTCATTTTGTTTCTCCTTTAGAATAAGTTTATAAGCAAATACTTATTGTAATTGCTAAAAAAAGGGGTTTTGGGAACCCCAAACAACTAATCTTTATCTTCCTCGCATGCGCCCACTTGAGGACAGCGCACAAATGCAATTTCGAAGAGTTCGTCCAGATCGGCTTTGTAGGCCAGCATGACATTCGTGTTGATGCGGTAGTAGACCCGGAATCCTATTTTGTTGGCTTTGAGTATACCGACGTTCTTCAATACCTTGATGTGTTGGGATGCGGCCGGCTGGGTGCTGCCCAGCCGGACAGCCAGATCGGCCACGCAGAGCGTGTCTTCGGGGTTGGAGGCCAGCATCCGTATGATCCTGAGTCTCGTCGGGTCGCCGAGCGCCTTGAAAACATCGGCCATTTTTCTGACTTGTTCAATCATCACAACACCTTAAGTGTATAAGCAATTACTTATGATTACAAATTATACCTGATTTTCACACGATGTCAAGTATCGTTTTTCTTCTTTTTTTATTGGGTTGATAATCATCAAAAAGAACACCTTTTGCAAAATATCAAGCCGCCTAATGTTGGCTTCACCAGCCAGGCGTTTTCAGCCCTGACGCGGCTTTGCTTGTAACCAATCTTGAAAAATCTTCCAGTTTACCCACCGATGCAGTCCAGTCTGCGGGCAAGTGAGGGCAGACTGCCTCAACTAACCTGAAAACCATCTCCTGTCTAACTCGTCCGCCCCACTGATTGATCGCTAAACTCTCGACATCATCGGATCAATCAAGTAAATTTTTATCCTCTCCGCATCAGCCAGATGCCAGCTAGTAGCGCCATCAGGCTGCCGAAGCCATAATAGCCGCTGACCCAATCGGCGATCATTGCCACGCCGCTGACAAAAGCCACCCGGCGCGCCAGTCGCAGTTCATCGTCACCTTCAGCGTGCCATAGCTGCCAACCCCAAACGATGTTCAGCCCGGCTGAAACCAGCACGATAAGTCCACAAACCAGCCCTACAAGGGGCGGAACCGGATGCCATGACGGTACCGGTGCCAGATCGGGTGAGAAGAAGATCGCCATATCTTGAGCCCCGCCGTAGAGCATCAACAGCCCGCCCAGCAGAAACACGACCAACCATGCCCAGCGGTGAAATCCTCGTTTTTCCATAATTAACTCTCCATTCACAGCAGCTCTGCGTTGATAATGGTATAGATCACGACCATGAACTCGAAGGCGATGACGGTTGCGTAACCTGCTCGCTGGCGCTTGCAAGACTCGACTATTTCATTATAGCGAAATTCTTGCATAAATCGCGCCGCCTACTTTCGGGCGAAGCTCGGTCTGCGTGCAAGTGGGGTTGAGCAGCCCTTGGAATCTCCTGTAATGAGTTGCGGTGTCATAAATCCCGTTTGATCACAAAAGCATGTAGAGCAGGGTGGTCATTGCAAACAATCCAAGGTAACTTACAAGATTGCTCAGCACCGTTATCAGCCATACCGACTTTTTCGGACTTTCAGATTCCAGTAAACCGAGGATAATTCCTTCTACCACGATTGATGCGATACAGAAATTGACCATCATATCCGCATACAAAACAATGACAGCTTCAGGCGTTGATTCATAGTAGGTCGCCCCTGAGAAATCCCCGAAGAGCGTAGCTGGCACGCTTATTACAGGAACAAGGTAGCCCAGTATTCCCGAAACGATATTCATGATGGTTGAGGTTTTTACTGAGCGCCAGAAAGAGTATTCTTTCAGTGGTGGAAGGAAGCGCCAGATAACAACAGCTTCTCCAAAAATAGTCAATGGCGCTGCAAAGATCAAAACCTGCATGCCAAACAAGGCTGCAATTGGGGCCCAGCCCATATCCAGGATGGGTCTCAAATTCATATCACGCTCTCAGCTCTCTTATGGTTGATTTTACGAAACATTCTTTCGTTCTCAGATTTGTCATAGGCTGCTAACGGCCAGCGCGTGTGGCCGCGTCGGGTGCAAGCCGTTGTTGGGCAGCTTCTTGATTAACGATACCTTATATACCCGGTGCTATTCATCTGTAGTTCCGGTTAATCCCAAAACCGTTCTGACTCCCGGCATGACCAGTTGTTGGAAGATTTCATCCATACGTTCTGGTGAGTAAGGCATCTTGTTATCGAGCCACCACTTGAGCATGACCAGCAAAGTACCTGCCACAGAACAGGACAGAATTGGCAGCGGGATTGAGGGAAGCTGTCTTTCTGTAAGGAGAAGAGCAAAACGATCTTCGATTTTCTTGCTTAGAGCGGCATGTCCTTCCTGCGTTATCAAATCAATACTTGATCCCCAAATTAATGTCCGGTAGAGTTCATAATGCCCCTGGGCGTGGCGAAACAGCATTGATGTATCGAACAGACATTGATCTTTCTCGCTTGAAACAATTTGCTGGACAAGTATATCCAGAACACGCTCAAAACCACTTTTCAGCAGATCATCCTTGTTCTGGTAATGGACGTAGAAAGTGGCCCTTCCAACGTTGGCCTGGTCGACAATATCCTGTATGGTGATCTGGTCGTAATGCCTGGCAGTCAGCAACTCGATCAGGGCATGGATCAATGCCTGGCGAGTGCGTTGAGAGCGGCGGTCCTGTCCTTGTTTTGTCATAAGGGTGACTCGTTTTCGTACATATCACTTCTTTTGTCTATTACGGGACATTTTGGCTCGAATGTAGATTGTCGACAGGGCATTTAGCATGGATAATGATGACAACAAAATCATCCTGCCTTGTGGGCAGGCGCCTTTTTTCATGGAGTGAGTTGAATGAGCGAAAACAAATTACTGTATCAAACCAAACGCATCGGCACTGCTCTGGCCTTCATATTTTACCCGATCTTGGCCGGCATTGCTTTTGCTGTGCATCCGAACCTGTTGAGCCTGAACATCAGCCATGACGTTCAGGAAAGAATTAACGAGTTTCACGGGAACCAGATCTTGCATTTTGGGCATGTACTGATGGTGGTCGCGGTTCCACTGCTCATCATCATCGCTATACATTTTATGAACCTGCTTCAACGGCGAGGCGCCTGGTGGGGTTTTGTCGGCGGCATCCTGGCAGTGACTGGTGCAGTGATCCTGTCAGCGGATAAAGGCGCTTTGTGTCTGGTGCCCAGTGCGTTCGACACATTGCCGGAAACCCAGTTTCGTGCCTTGGTGCCCGGTATCGAGGCGATGTTCCAGTACAAAGGCTGGTTGTGGATTTTGCAACTGCTGCCGCTCGGGTTTATTCTCCAAACCACGGGGCTGGCGATCTCGCAGGACATCCCGCGCAAGCAAAGTATTCCGATGTTGATCGGCTCGATCCTGATGGCTAACCCGGATATCGATTTGATTGGCCTGGCAGCCACGATTGTTTTGGCAATTGGTTTTATCCCCTACGCCATCCGCTTGATCCAGGACACTCGACTGACCAAAAATCTATCACTTGCCACAGTTGCTGGCAAATAATCATAGGAGTTTGACATGATACCAACGAATGAATGGTGGGCAGTTCTCCAGAACTATAGCCTGAGTATATTTCCAGCCCAGATCGTATTCTATCTTCTGGCAGTTGCCATGCTGGTGGTGTTTTTCACACAACAGGAAACGATTGCGAACCGTGTGATCAAAGGCGGTTTTGCACTTGCCTTTGGTTGGATCGGCATCGTTTTCTTTCTGCTGCTTGGGCAGGAATTGCCGGCCCACAATGCACAGGCTTTTTTGTTCTTGTCACTGACGGTATTGTTTGCCATAGATTTCTTCACCAATACCTATCAGTTCAGTATGCCGCGAGCGGGCTGGCGAAAAACACTAACGATTGCTGGCTTCGGATTGGCGATGGCGTATCCATTGTTCGCAATTGTCCTGGGACGTGCAGCATCCCACTGGATCATCCCTGGCACTTTTCCCTGCCCCACTGTCGCGCTGGCACTGGTCTTTATGGCAACCACGTTTCCATCCAGGAATCGATGGCTGTATCTCATCACACTGGGATTACTGTTGCTATGGGCTATCCCCTTTCCGGTCATGATCCAGATACCGCAATTTGGAGTGTATGAAGATAGCATAATGCTGCTGATGGGTCTATACAGTTCAGGAATGTTGATTAGAAACTGGAAGCGTATTGGAAAGCAAGACCGCAACAATGCAGGTTAACGATTGCGTGAGCGGCGTGGGGTGGGAATCCTCAAACCATCGATGAAACCCGCCAAACGGGCAGTCTGGATATTAAACAATGCGCCGAAGCCAGGAATCATGTACTTTCCTGTGTCTGAAAACACGATGGACGCGCATCTGCAATCACTGGTTGGACAAAAAATGGCCAGCGCACAGATGTTCTACGGTGATGAAGTTGCCGGTGCATTGACCGATGACGATTCGGGCGATCTGCTCAACCTGGTACGTGTAGCATTGGGTCAGCTCAAAGTCGGCCGTGCCGAAAAGATGTTCAGCATGGGAACCGAAGGAGCCACGTCAAATTCGGTATATGGTTCTGTGGTTTTGCCTTCGAAACCAATCGAAGGCGTTTGGGGTCAGGATGCAATTCTGGCCTGGGCTTTGGAGCATGGCGTATCATTGGGATCCAGGAAAAGGAGCAAAAAGAAAGTCCCATCGGGACAGCAAAATTTGTTTTAGACGCATGGGGGCAATCCCCCCATGCGACACCTTTATCTGTTCTTCTTGTCATTCAGAGCCGACAGAGCTTCTTGAAAACGTTCGCTCAGTTCCTCAGGATTCGTTCCTTCCTGAAGGATAAGGTCGGGACCTGTGGCCTTCAAATTGAGTTGCACTCGATAATACTTCCACGGCTCGCGTGTGCGAATGACCATATGATTGAATTCGGACAGCTTCAGGTCACAGTTGATGTTCTGCTGCCCGGTATCGGGATTCAAATAGATATCCATGTTGCCCAGGGTAACATGGGGGTTGTTGTTGAACATGTTGCAGTACGTCTGTCGATCACCCTGGGCAAGGATGTGATCCTTGATCTGATTGAAGGCTGCGGCGGTGAGAACGCTGTCGGTTTCCTGAGGTGCTTCGGCAACCGGCGAAGGCGTGGGCTCACATGAGTTTGAACAGCCTGAAACCAAGACGAGAATCAGAATTGTGACCAGCAATTGTTTCATCATTTCAATCCAACGGGTTATTCACCTAATCTGGCGGATTGGCAATTCTGGAGATTGTAATTGTAACCTTTGAGTGCAAACTTCGCCCTGCGTACCCTCTCCCGGTACAGCCGGGTCAGGTTCGTGTGGGGTTGTGCGGCTTCTTGCCTTGCAGGGGTACCTCCCAATTAGGCTTCTTTTGCTTTACCTTCTTCTGAAAGGCCTAGTTTCCATTTAGTCGCAATAGCGAGAATGAGTACTACCAGCACGCCAACAACAGCCGATAGAATATAAAGTTGTATATCGAGTTGAGATTGTTCTCCGCCCTGAACGGCGGTTACGGTATCATTGGTGAGCAGGGCGGTTGCCCAGAAATTATCGGCGTTGTGCAAAACGATTCCGCCAACCAGCAGGCTGCTCCCCGTCTTGTTGTATACCCAGGTAATAATGATCGCCAGAACGATCTCGCCGACTATATATACAGGCAATAAATTCAAACCTATCTGCGCGTGTATGGAGTCTGGTTGGAAAAAGA
>JAIOTF010000194.1 GCA_021107195.1 Anaerolineaceae bacterium
CGGCAAATCGCTGTGTTGGCATCGGCTTTAGGGCTCATTCTTCCTTTCGGGGTTGTTATTGATTGCATGGTTATTGCGGGAATGGTGTTGTTAGATTATTCAACTCAGCGAAAAGCAAATTTGGTGCCATTAATCACTGTAACCGTTTTTGGCGGGGCAATGATTGTTTATCAGGTTGCAGTCACGATTTGGAATCCTGTGTTTTCAAGTTGGAACCTTCAGAATGTGACTCCAGCCCCAGTTTGGTGGGATTTCCTTTTGTCTTTTCTGCCCGCTCTGCTACTGGCAGTAGCAGCTATTTTTGTATCGCAAAAGGATATTCGACAGATGAGAGTAGTTGTGCTCGCTGTTTGGTTGATTGGGGCAGTTATGCTCATCTGGCTACCGGTTCGTTTGCAAAGACGCTTTATATTGGGATTGTATATTCCTGTGGCGGGGTTGGCGGCTTATGGTTGCCGGGTGCTTGAGGGTAAGCTCAGGGTTTCCTCGTCTTTGCTATATAAGATCACGATGGGGTTGTCGATACCTACCAATGTGGTGTTGCTGTTGGCCGGTATTTTGGGCGCGTTGAGCCAGAATCCCGTGATCTATTTGACTCGTGCTGAACAGGAAGCAATGCGGTGGCTAGGGCAGCAGCCAGGTGAATGCTTAGTGCTTGCTTCACCACAGTTGGGCATGTATATTCCAGGACATAGCGGCTGCAAAGTGATGTATGGGCACCCATTTGAGACTGTGAATGCGACTTTTGAAGAGGAACAGGTTGAACGGTTTTATTCTGATGGCATGCAAGAAGGTGATGCCTGTGATTATTTGGCTGAAAATGGCATCGATTATGTGTTTTTCGGGAATCGGGAGACGGCTCTGGGTAATCCAAAAATTTTGCGCACATTGAATCCCCTTTTTGAAGAAAACGAAGTTGTGATATTCTCGGCAGTGATCAAATGACGAAGATCCAAAAAGTCGTTGCGTTGCTTGTATTTGCTTTAACCTTAGGGTTGTTGTTTCCCTATATCAACAAATTTGCTTATCCACTGCAATCATCTTATTCTGATGTAACAATTTCCCATTATCCAAATCTTGTATATCTGCAACAATCTTTGGTTACCTGGAAAGAAATTCCTTTGTGGTCGAGTTCCATTTTGTCGGGGTATCCATTTTCAGCGAATCCGCTATCAGGGTTATGGTACCCGCCACTATGGGTGGCAGTTATTTTTCATGGCGCGACGGGGTTGAACCTGGTTGTAATGCTACACCTTTTCCTGGGATCGTATGGGATGTTTATTTTTCTCAGGGAAGAAGGATTTTCATTTGAGGTAGCATTGATTGGGGGCGTTGCCTTTCAGATGATGCCGAAAGTGCATGCGCATTATGCGGCTGGGCATATAACGATGGTTTGTGCGGTGATGTGGACGCCGTGGTTATTGTGGGTGCAAAAAAAATCCCACGGTGGGAGGAAAGGGTTTGACACAGCGGTATTAAGTGGATTGGTTTTGGGGTTTATTGCTCTCGCTGATCTGCGCTGGGCAGCTTATGCAGGGGCATTATGGTTTGCTTATAACGCTTATTTATTTGGAAATGCAGGATTGCGAGATTTCAGGAAGAATGGGGAGCCGCAGTGGAAAACGATTGGTCAATGGTGCTTGCGCGTGTGTTTGGCAATTCTGCTGGCGTTGGCGATAACTGCCCCGCAACTTGTTCCTTTGCTGAGATACTCCCCACAGACAACGCGTAGTTTATTAACACCCGCAGACAATCTTGCATTTGCTCTTCCTTTAGAGAGGTTGATCAATGTGCTCTTCCCTGATATTGGCGGGTATGCTGAATGGGTGATCTATCCAGGGGCATTGATGTTGATCTTGTTTGTTGGTGCGCTTGTTGATAAATCGATCTGGAAGAAAAGAAGTTTCTGGCTCGTTGTTTTTGGTGTTAGTGGACTTTATGCAATTGGTCATGTTTTCATATTGAACCGATTCGTTGCGCGTTTGCCTGGGTTCAGCTTGCTGCGCGTGCCATCCCGGGCTGTATTTATCAGCAACCTGGCGGTAATCGTTATTGCGTGTGAAGGACTTGCGGGCATTTTGAGGCTGCCTGAAACAGGCTTACAGACAAATCGAAAGAAGATCAAAGTTTTAGCAGCTTCAGCTATGGTGATGATCGCCGTTTTATTGAGTACCGGCCTGTGGATTCTGGTTGGTGAGATCCCGTTTGAATTGATGTATGGCTCAATCGTTTTAATCTTGTCGTTTATTCTCTTTGTGCTCTTTGTTCAGGGCAAAATCAAATATCATATTGGTATCCCGGTGTTGATCGCTATTCTTGTTCTGGATTTGGGAACCATTAACCATTGTGGTACGGATTATTGGTCTTTCACAAAAGCTGAAAAGCAAGGAGAAGATGCTGCCGTTTACCTTTCCAGGCAAAAGGGAAAATTTAGAGTGTATTCACCTTCGTATAGCCTTCCGCAGCACACAGCCGCACTTTATGGGCTTGAATTAGCGGATGGTATTGATCCGCTTCAGTTGCAGGTATATGCGGAATATATGCAGGAAGCCACAGGCGTAAGCGTGCCTGGATACAGCGTGACCATACCGGCATTTCAGGGTGGGCAGATTGACAGGGATAATATGGGTGCTGTCCCAAGCGCTGAATTGCTTGGCAAGCTGAATGTGCGTTTTGTGGTTGCGGAATTTGATATTTCGGCCCCGGCGCTACTGCCTGTTGCCAGATTTGGCGAAACCAGAATTTATGAGAATCTGGCAGCTTTACCGCGCATGTGGATACAATCTGCTGGAGAAATTTTGGATGGGGAGATATTGCCTGTTGCTGATCTGGTTGTTGAACCAAATCAAATTCATGCTCGGGCTGATGGCCCGGGCTTGGTGGTTGCTTCTGAAGTGATGTATAAAGGCTGGCAAGTGAAAGTGGATGGCCAACCTGAAAAAATTCAGACTGTCGATGGTTTGTTTCGAGGGGTGGAAATCCCTTCAGGAACGCATGAGATTTTCTTTTACTATCTTCCTGCAGATGTTTATATTGGGTTTGGTATTGGTTTGGCAGCATGGATGATAGCGGGACTGTATTTCTTCTTCTCGCGCCGAAAGCAAACTGTATGATATCCAAAGCGGAGAAAAAATGGCTGCTATTGTTTTCCCTACTTGTTATGGGACTAACTACTATTCCGTATGTACTTGGCTTTGCATTACAGGGAGAAGAATGGCGTTATACCGGATTCGTTTTTGGCGTTGAGGATGGAAATTCCTATATCGCCAAGATGCTATCAGGTGCGTATGGGGCATGGCTTTTCAGGACACCTTATACCGCATATCCGCAGAATGGGCTTTTTGCCTTTTTTGTATATCTTCTTTTGGGGAAGATTTCATTGTCAGGGATGCGGCACACGAGCCTGGTGGTTTTGTTCCACAGCTTTCGCTGGGTTGGCGGCTTCCTGATGATCCGAGCCACCTATGATTTCGTGGCGATATATTTGGAAGACATCAGTTACCGTAAAGCAGCAACAAGTATTGCCACGGTCGGCGGAGGTTTCGGGTGGCTGGCAATCACAGGTTTGGGTGTGTTGTGGAAAAATGGGATGCCATTGGAATTCTATTCGCCTGAAAGTTTTGGGTTCTTGTCAATATATGGTCTGCCGCATTTAGCCTGTGCAAGGGCGTTTCTTTTATGGGGGATGACCCAATACTTGCGAAGGGACAACAACGCCTCATGGAAGACAGGGATATTAACAGGTGGGTTATGGTTTGTCTTAAGCCTTATGCAACCGATAACGGTTGTGGTAGGCGGTGCTGTCATTGGATGGCATCTCCTCCTTTCTGGTTTGATAGCATTCATAAAACAACAGGGTGCATTGAAAGCACGGTGGAAAGAGCAGTTTGGCTTTGCTGTAAGAATGGCACTTTTGCCTGCGCCAGTTGTTTTTTATACTGGTTTCTCTTTCCTGCGCGACCCTTTCTTGTCTGAATGGTCTGCGCAAAATGTTATTCAGTCCCCTCCGTTTTGGGATTATTTACTTGCATACGGCGGGATGTTGGTTTTGGCAGGCGTGGGTCTCAAGTTTGTTTTGCGAAAGGGCGATAAGAATGCCTGGCTGTTCCTGGTGGGGTGGGTGCTTTTGTTCCCGATATTGGCTTATGCGCCTTTCAATGTACAGCGCAGGCTGCCTGAAGGCGTGTGGGTGGCAATCACTATTCTGGGGGTGGCTGGAATTAGTTCGTTTCAGCGGAAATTTGAGGGTGCGGCACATGTATTCCTTGCAACAGCCTTTCTGCCGGCGTTGATCCTCCTCGCCGGCGGGATTACAGCGGTGTTGAATGTCTCTTCGCCGCTTTATCGTCCCGCACAAGAAGTTGAGACGTTTATTTGGCTGCGATCAAACGGATTTCCAAATGAGGTAGTGCTGGCGTCTTATGATACTTCAAATCCATTACCGGCATGGACACCAATGCGCACGTTGATCGGACATGGGCCAGAGAGCATTCACTTCGAGGAAATCAATGCACGCATTGAGGGGTTTTGCCAGTTGGGGACAAGTGATGCAGTCAGGATGGGGCTGATCGAGGAATTTTCGGTAGACTATTTGATTTGGGGGCCGGAGGAGCGAGCGCTTGGCAATTGGAGCCCCGATAATGCCAATTTTCTTGAATTGCGCTTTCAAAATGAAAAGTATCAAATATTCAAAGTTGTAGATTAAGGTTTGAAACAGGAATACAAGCAAATGATTCGTAAACGATTAACTAAGATTGGTTTGCCAACTGTCTTTGTTGTGATCATACCTTTGATCTTGTTGGGAAAAACAATATTCCGTGGAAGGGCGCTGTATTGGGGTTTGCCTGCGATGCAATTTGTTCCCTGGCAGGCATATGCCTGGGAGCAACTGCGTGAAGGGATTATTCCTCTCTGGAATGATCTAAATGGGATGGGCGCACCATTTTTGGCCAATTACCAATTGGCTGTTTTCTATCCGCCCAGTTGGTTTTTATATGGTGTCGCCTTAGTTGGTGGTGTTTCTCTTCTGGCATGGGCAAATACAGTATTAGTATATTTTCATTTGGTTTGGGCTGGACTAGGTATGATTCGCCTTGTGCAGCGGATTGGCGGAAAACCCCTGGCGCAGACAATAGCAGCCCTGGCTTTTTCGTTGAGCGGTTTTTTTGTTGCTCGCCTGGGATTCTTTTCAATTATCTGGACAGCCTCATGGATGCCATGGATCGTGCTATTCGCTAGCCGAATAGCTACTCCTTTACGCAGTAATGAATATTCATCAAGGGATGGAGCAATTCCGGGCCCGCTTATCTTTTGCACTGCGGCGATGCTTCTTGCCGGGCATGCACAGATGAGCTGGTACATCGGCTTGTACGTTATCTCGTGGGTTTTTGTGGGTGCAATAACAAATTATGGCCTGAAAGAGGCTGCGATTTCTATGGTTCGCTTGGGGGCAGCGTTTTTTGCAAGCGCAATTCTCAGTGCGATTCAATTGCTGCCAACAGCAGAATATTTGCTGTTATCACAAAGAACGTCGGCAGTGGATTACGAAACGGCGATGGCGTATTCTTTTTGGCCATGGAGGGTAATCACGTTTTTAGCGCCTGATTTTTTCGGGAATCCCGGGTTGGGAAACTACTGGGGCTACGCAAGTTTTCATGAAGATGCAGTATATTTTGGATTGTTACCCTTCCTGTTGGCTGCCTTTTCCTTTGTTGCACTTATTTCAAGGAAAAAGCAGAGCCGTTTGGGCGTGTTGATGCCTTTGATCCGATTCCTTTGGGGAATGATTGCGATTGGCGTTATATTGGCTTTGGGAAAGTTTACGCCAATTTTCCCGTTTCTTTTCAAATACGCTCCGACATTTGATATGTTTCATGGCCCGGTACGTATCATGATTTGGGTGATTTTCTCATTGGCAATCCTGGCTGCCATTGCTTGTGAAAGACTATGGCAAAGACCTGAGGGTCGAGGATTGTATTGGACCCGGCTTGCAACAGCAGGGGCGGCAGCGGTAACGATTGGGGCGTTTGGGGGGTGGTATTTCCTTCGCGAGGTTAACTTGACCTTTATTCAGGCGACAGCTTTTGCTGGGCTATGGGGCGTGGGAACTGGCATCTTCACATTAACCGTACCGCTCCCTGGTGCAGAGAGAAAAAGACAATTCGTCTGGATTCTGGCTGTTGCATTATGGGTAAGCATGGATTTATTGGTGGCAGGCTGGTGGAGCAATCCTGATATTGATCTTCAGTTTTATACACTTCAAAGAGAAGAAAGCCAACTTCAAGATCTGGCTGGTGAGGGACGGGTTTATCAATCTTTATCTGAAAATTATCGCTTGAAATTTAAACGGTTCGTGAGACTGAAAAATTATCTTACTATTGAACCGGTCAGCAGCATGCGGGAAATCGGTATGCCAAACATAAATCTTCTGGATCATATTTCGGTCGCTAACAATTTTGATCCTTTTTCACCACACCGTTACGCAGATTGGATGGACGCAATTGACAGCTTGCCGGAGGAAGATCTCGCCGGATGGTTGTCATTGATGAATGTATCTGTACTTGAGCGTATTGAGCCTGATGATCCGTTGGGGGTGGAGTTTATTTCAATATCCCCGCGAGAGCGTTTTGAATTGGTGGAATGTGCGTTCCCTGTCCATTCGGGGGAAGAGGCATGGAAAGAAGTTGAAAAAATTTCCGGTTCGACGGGTGAGCAATCAAGTTATGTTGTTGTTGAAACCACCGATGTTATTGAACCGTGTGGGGAGAAGGGCAATTTTGAGATATTTATCCTTCAAAAGGCCGCCAATCGCGTTAAGCTTTCGGTTGACAGCGATAATGGTGGCTGGCTTGTGATGCGCGATGTTTGGTATCCGGGCTGGAGAGCGACTGTTGACGATGCCCAAAGAGAAATTTTCAAAGCAGATTATCTTTTCCGGGCTGTGCCTGTTCCACCCGGAAAACATTTAGTAGAATTCAAATATTGTCCAAAAAGTTTCATTATCGGGATGTTTGTCAGCGCTACTGGATTTGTTGGGGTATTCTTATTACGCATCAGGAAAAAGAAAATTGGATATTAGACGAAATGGAGCGGAAAAGGAAATGAACATATCGGGCATCCAACCGTTTGCGAGGCGTATTATTGACAATCTCGAAAAAGTGATTGTAGGTAAAACTTCTTCCCTGGAAATGATCGTGACCGGTTTGCTTTGTCAAGGGCATTTGTTGATCGAAGATGTACCTGGTGTTGGAAAAACGATGGCCGCACGCAGCCTGGCCAAATCTTTAGGGTGTTCATTTAAAAGAATCCAGTTTACACCCGATATGCTCCCTAGCGATGTAACGGGGGTTTCGATTTTTAATCAGGGAACACGTGAGTTTGAATTTCGGCCTGGACCTTTGATGGCGCAGATTGTTCTGGTTGATGAGATCAACCGCGCTACGCCAAAAACTCAATCGGCACTATTGGAAGCGATGGAAGAACGGCAAATAACGGTTGAAGGCATAACTCATTATTTACCTTCGCCGTTCATGGTTTTGGCTACGCAGAATCCGATTGAATACGAGGGAACGTTCCCGCTCCCGGAAGCGCAGCTCGATCGGTTCTTATTGCGGATTCGGCTTGGTTATCCGGGCATCATGGAAGAGGTGAAGATACTGGAGCTTCAGCAACTTCGTCATCCAATAGATACCCTTGAAGCGGTAGCGGGAACAGAAGAATTGCTCGATGCCCAGGAGACGATCAAGACCGTATTTGTTGCCCCGGTGATAAAGAGATATATTGTTCAACTTGTCCGATTGACACGAGACAGTTCGGATGTTTACCTTGGCGCAAGCCCGCGCGGCAGTTTGGGGTTGTTTCGTGCTGCACAGGCCAAGGCAGCGATGGAAGGTAGAGATTACGTGTTGCCAGATGATGTCAAGTATCTGGCTGAAACAGTTTTGGCGCATCGGATAGTCGTTGATCCGGCAGCCAGATTGCGGGATATTAATGCAGGGGTCATTCTGGATGAAATTTTACGCACCTTGCCTGTACCACAAAGCGGATTGACTAAAAATTAATTGAACCGGGCTTTTTATGAGACTTCGTCAGACATTTTGGTACGTTCTAGCTATTTTAGCGGTCAGCATTTGGGGGGCTTTTCGCGCGCAAACAGACGTTTTTATTAAGATTAGCTATTTGTGTGTCTTGTTGTTATCGACAAGCCTTGTGATGGGATTATTTTCTGTAAGGGGGTATGAGGTCAGGAGGGTTTCACGCGAGTTCCGAAAAGAGTTTGGTCAAGTATTTGAAGAGCGGTTTGAAGTACAAAATACATCTTTTGCTGTCAGAATGTGGCTTGAGGTCAGAGATGGCTCTGACTTGGCCAGTGGTGGAGGAGCGCGGGTTTTATCATGGTTAGGTAAAAAAGAGTTACGGAGCTACTCAGCCTATACTTTACTGCTGGAGCGAGGCGATTTCATTTTGGGGCCAACGATCTTGCATTCCGGGGATTTATTTGGGCTGTTTGAGTTTGAAAAGATAATTCCGCATACAAAACACCTGATTACTCTGCCATTTCTAGTTGAAATTGACTCCTTCCCCTATCCGCCCGGCTTGTTGCCTGGAGGAAACTGGATGTTACCCCACATGCGGCGGGGGTAAGAGAGTATGTGCCCGGCGACGCCTTAAAAAGAATTCATTGGCCGAGCTCGGCGAAAAAGAACAAGCTGATCGTAAAAGAGTTTGAACAAAATCCTCAGGCCTCAATTTGGCTGTTTCTGGATGCACAGAAGCTTGCTCATTATGCATTACCTTATCAACCGCCTGTTCCCAAAGTCGATCAATTTTGGCTTTGGCAGCATAGAGATGAAATAGAACTGCCGCCAAGATCATTTGAATATGCAGTTAGCATTGCGGCTTCAGTCGGGAAATATTTCATTCGAAACGGGCAGGGGGTTGGGCTTGCTTGTGCGGAAAGAAAACTTCATATTCTTGCTTCCGAGCATGGCGAACGTCAATTGGGTAAATTATTGGAGTTTCTTGCGTTTGTGCGAGCTGAAGGCAAAATGCCATTAAGAGGCTTGGTTGAAGCGCAGATTCCACATATTGCACGCGGCAGCGTTGTTGTTCTTGTGACTACTTCGACTAATGATGATTTGATGGGAAGTGTGGAGCAAATACTTCGAAGAGATTTGCGGCCCGTTGTGGTTGTAGTGGACGCAAAATCTTTTGGTGCACAGGAAGAGCGCAACATGGACGCTCTCGCTGATTTACAGAAAAGAAATGTGCCTGCAGTTATTGTAGAAAGAGGGGATCAGCTAAAAACCGTACTGGAAACCGGATTTTTGAAGGACTATATTCGTGAATGGGGACCTTCATATGAAGTTAAGAAACCAGTTTGATTTTACGGACCAGGCTTGTACACAAAAAAATCAATCAATTATTTTGCGTAGCCATGCAATCAATTCGTCCGGCATGTAAGGCTTTAAGAGAAAGCCGTCTGCGCCGTTTTCTAAACATTCTTGTTTCAGGTCCATTCCGGAGGTCATCAGGACGCGCAGGGCATTCAATTGTTCCTCTTTCTTGATTTTTGAAAGCAAATCAATGCCACTGGAATAAGTCAGGTGAACATCTAATAGTATTGCCTGAGGTTTTTCTGCTTTTAAGAATTCGATGAAGTCTACGTCATTATTTTCAATATAGGACTTTGTGTTAAACCCCTCCATATCTAAAAGAGTTTCAAGCAATGAACGCATGGTGGGGTCGTCATCAAAAAGAATGATTTTTGTTTTGTTGTTTTGAGTCATTGTTTATTCCAATTGAATACCGGTATCGAAATATTTGATAATATTTATCAATCATTGAAGCAGTGAGATGTTGGGCATCTGCGTTTAGTGGAAATATTTTACTATACGAGTATCCCCCAAGGAGAATCCAAGCGCCCCTGGCGGGATTCGAACCCACAGCCTGCGGTTTAGAAGACCGACGCTCTGTCCATTGAGCTACAGGGGCGTGAAAAACCACCATATACAGGGTTAGTCTACTTGCTACACCCCACCTGTGGGGGTAAAATGGAGGTTTCGAAATGAGCACATTTTACGATAAGCATGGGTCTATAACACTTTCTGAAGGCATAAATCTACTCATCGAGGACAAAAGATCGCAGAATTGTACTCCACGAACTGTAAAATTTTACCACGAAAAGCTCTTCAAGTTCTAGGCATACTGCTTGAAGAAAGGAATAAAGAAAGTCGGTGACATTGAACCACAGTTTATCCGAAAGTATCTTCTATACCTGCAAGATACCGGCCACAATCCCGGTGGAGTGCACGCACACTTCAGAGCCATCAAAACCTTTTTCATCCTCCGCAGAATTTGTTAGTATGTTTACACAAGATTTGAATTTCACCACCGGAGCAATCAAAATCCGAAACGGCAAAGGACAAAAAGACAGGATAGTCTTCCTGGGAAAGAAAGCCCGCAGACAAGTGAGGAAGTATCTGAAAAAGATGGAAGTCCCCAATGGTCCTCTATGGCTGACACACTTTGGAACTCAACTGACTTATCCTGGGCTGCGACAGATAATGAGACGCAGAGCAGAACAGGCTAGTGTTCCCGTTCCCTCTCTACACGCCTTTCGGCGGATATTTGCATTGACTTGTTTGAGAAATGGGATGGATGTATTTTCTCTCCAAAGACTGATGGGGCATGCTGACTTGCAAGTGCTGCGACGGTACCTGGCTCAAACAGAAGATGATCTTAAACAAACTCATCACAGGACGTCGCCGGTTGATTTTGGAATGGATTAATTGCTGTCGTTTAATGCAAGCAAAGCATTAAGATGCTTTCGGAGCTTTTCAATACAGTTAAATAGTTCCATTCCCATTGCATCGCTATCGTCGGGTCTGTCATGAAGTAAATATGATTTTTGAGGAACAAAGAATTCTGAAGACAGATCATCCACTTGTTTTTTTAAACCGGGGAATTCTGAAAAGCCGTTTTCTGTATTTTCAAGAACATTTAGATTGCCCTTGATGATATCCATTTTGTCAAGAATGCTTCCTGTAATTCTACGCAATTCATCGAAATTGTTATTAAAATCTGGATTATTTATTATTGGAGACAATTCAATGAAAGAGTTAACGAGTAACTCAAATTTGTCTAAGAAATTAGATATTTCTTTGTCAATATGTTTAACTACCCAACCTTTACCATGCTTTTCAGGGGTTTGGTTTCTTGCAAAATAAATTTCGTGAGTAAATTCGTGTAGTAAGGAAGAAAATTTACATGCAGCTTTGTATTTTTCGGTTTTGATATGTTGTTCTTTCCATGTCCGAAGACCATAATATCCCAAAATTGCAACAGCAAGGAAGTTAAGAAAAGAGATTGCGAGTGAAATGATCGCGATGTTAGTAGAGCATGCTTCAAAAATACTCATATGGCTAAATCCTTCATGTACATGGAGCGCGGGTTTAATTAGAAACACAACAGCGGTTTGACAAATATTAAGAATAGGGGATAATATGAAATACCACTAAGGGTGCCGGTGCCTCGAATATGACCCACCACATATGGCACCATTAAATAACACACGCCTGACGTGTTTAGAAGACCGACGCTCTGTCCGTTGAGCTACAGGGGCTAAGTATTGATGGGAAAGTTGTGACGGTGCAGCCTGAACATTATAAACCAGCTTTGCTTATTTGTGGCAGGGGCGAATTCCTTTGTACACTCTAATGCCCGCGATCGTTCTCAAGATGGTGTCAGCCGGTTTATCTGTTTCTTTGGCAATTTCAAGCGGCGTCAGGGGGGTATTGCCGTTCGCAAGAAACAGCCGAAATACCGAATTCACCAGTGAGGTTTGCGGGGTGATAAATTCAGGCTGTTTTGCACAATGGGAGATTAGGGTATGTTGGATACCATCAATTTCGTGAACCTCGGCTGTTTGCGGGTCGATCCAATCGATCATTGTGGACTGTTCAAAGTTTTCAAATTGATGTTTGTGTTCTTCGCATAAATAGCTTTGCAGATAAATCCGCCAATTGTTGTCGTTTTCTTTCCACCAATCAAAATCAATATGAAAGGGGGTGTTTTTTGTGGGCTTTACAAGGCTGAAACTTTTTTTGTCAGTCATTTGCACCTCCTGATTGCGGCGAGCTTTCCATGAGGAAATACAGGTCTCCAAGGGGCTTTGCCCACGAAGCATTCGAGACGATGTTAAGAATTGCTGCAGGGGGGCAGCGGCGAACAATATTTACTGCTGCGTAAAGCTCCAGAGCATGTACGTGGCCTTGCGGATTCAGCTTTGCTAATTCCTGAAATATGGACATGGCAATCTTTTCAAGAGATTTCTTTTGAAATGCCCTTTTTGACCATAAATCTTCCAAGGTATCCGTATCGGGAACCACGACAGCCATCCGTTCATTGAAACCAGGTGGGACTATCTGCTTGAGCATAGCAAAGACTACGCCGCCATCTGAACCAACGAGGGCAGTACGCATCCATTCCCTGTTTGGTCGCTTGCCTTCACATCGAACGATGACTTTGCCAGGTTCATCTCCACGACGAATATAAACCATGCTGCCAGGGATAAGCTCGTTTTGCTCGTACCATTCTTTTAGTCCGTATACATATCTTGCAGGTCTGACCACCCATCCGGGAAATGATTCGTTGGTGCTTGCATCAACAAATGAAAAGCGGACTCTCGGCGCTTCATAAGCTGTCGGAAAGAGTCGATGGACTCTGTCAGATAATGGCAGTGTGCCGGATTGCCAGTGGGGGAAAATCAAACTAACGGCTACTTCGTTATCTTCGTAACAAAGTGCGTTTTCAGGCTGCAATTCATCGATTACATCTTCTTCCAGCATCCGGATAAGTTCTTGAATATCCTCTGGCTCAATATCAAATTGCTCGTGTTTCAGATACAGCGGTACTTCTCGTACCATTTCTGGCTCAGATTGTCTCAAGAACCAAAGCGTTTCGCCCGCGGGTCCAACTTCATCAAATCGTTTGTCTTCTTGAAGCACATAATTTAACGAAAACTCGGTTAGTTTTAAACTGACATCGGTTGGAAGTTCAATCTGCTCTAAAATGGATTGGGTGGAGAGGGGGCCGCCGGCTTCCATTTCCAGTAAAGCTTCAGCCATATTCAGATAACCAATATTGATGTCCACCAAGAGTGCTTTTGGGAACCAGCGACCGGCAATTTGTACCAGCCCTTCGTTTTGAGCTAACGGTTCAGATACCCGGTCAGTCAATACAGCACCGAATTGGCTGATGACATGTTCTGCGTCGTACAGGGGGTCATCGTCCAAAGGGGATCTCGGGATATTTAATACGTGATCTTCCAGATCGCAGGCGAAATGATGCACTTCTCCTGATTCAATGGTGACTTCGATAACATTGAATGGTTGGATCGCCGGGTTAACACCGGGACGAAGGGCAGTAACGATCCCTTTCTGATAGCCGAAAGCCGGAAAAGCCAACTCTTGCCCAACCTGATAACTGTTTTTGGGAATGAACATTTCTGTTGCTGCGGAACGTTCCTGCTCGAATTTTTGTTGTTCCTGAACAATTCTTTCCTGAATCAGCGCCTGAATGAGGTCTGCTGTTGTTAAAGGGGTTTCAAGTTCCAGCAAATGGTTATAAAGAAGCTCAAAATCATCTTCGCAAAGCTGGAAAGAAGTCCAATATGTTTCGTCTATTTTCGTTTTCTTGTTGTTCATATTTGGCATAATGATGATACCTGTGAGAAAATCTCGCTATTTGAATTATTTTTAATTACTCTTTTTTATTATACCGTACGTTCGACTTTATGATAGTTTCTCTGGCATTAGGGAAAAGAATTATTCAACCAGTCAAGAGGATTTACTTGAACACCGCCAACCCAGATTTCCCAATGGAGGTGCGGGCCGGTTGAGCGGCCGGTGTTGCCAATCTTACCGATAAGCATTCCCGGGGTAACCTGATCGCCGGTCTTGACGAGTATTTCTGATTGGTGCCAGACGCCGCTGTAAATTCCATATCCATGATCGATGACGGTAGCGTTGCCTCTGACTGTCCAAGGCCCGGCAAATACAACAACGCCAGCTGCCGGTGCGTAGATATTCAGGTTTTGTGCACAAACGCCAAAATCGATTCCGGTGTGGAAATTCAGGTAAGCTCCGTTGTTATAGGAGCGGCTGGTTCCATACGGGGCATTGATGCAAGGGTCGTCAGTTAAAGCTGAAAACGGGCCGTCCCAATATTGGATTGTCGTGACTTGGCTTGTGATAGAGCGTAGCAACTCTTCTTCTGGTTCGGTAACTGCCGGATCAACCATAAGGGGATCAACATAGATGTTAGCTAGCTGGCCGAAATTGCCAGCTTCTAAAAGCAAAAACTGCGCATAGTCACTTGATATTACATTATGATCACTAATTTGAATCTGAAATTCAGTAAATCCGGGTTTTTCTCGACCATAGATACCCTGAATAGCAACGTATTGGCCATCGCCAGTTCTATAAAAATTCAGTTCTTGCCCCGCAAGACTGCCTGTAAGTGTTATTGGTTGGTCTGAAGTAACGCGAATCAGGGTCGTTTGTCCTTGAACCAGTGGGAGGGGGCTGATATCCAGATTGGTTATATGCGATGAAACAGGGTTGAGTGGCGCTTTGTCAGGAAGGGTTGTTGAGAATACTTGTTCGGAGGGTAGTATATCCCAACTGCCGTTTCGCTGATTTGAGCTTGGCAGCGACCAGGGGTTTTGATCTAACACGGCAGCTATTTCCAAAGTGGACTGATGTGTTTCAACTGAGAGATAAGGCGAGAGAATTTTCTCTTCTTCAAGCTTAGGCATGAGTAATTTGGCACCAGCCACAATTTCGGCAGGGCTTGTAATCCGATTTAATTTGACGAACTGTTTTTCTGGTAATTGGCGGGCAGAAATCAATTGATGAAAATTATTACCCAGTGGAATAATGCTTGTTGTCAAACGCCCTTGAATACCTTCCAGACCCGGGATACGCAATTCAGCATTAATAGAAATGGTGTTGGGATCCACAATCCCGTTTTCTGCAATGATCTCGTTGACAGAGACACCAAATCGGGTGGCAATGATGGCGAGTGTATCGCCTGGCTGTACCACGTAAGTGGGTGGTTCGGGTGATTCTTGTGCATGGATAGCCCCAATTGGAATCAATGCGATCAATAGAAAACAGAGCGCCAGGAGAGTTTTACGCATCTTCAAACCGTAATTGATCTCCATCCCGGAAATCCCCCAATCTTGTTGAGTGGAGTTCAAGGATATACCTGGCAGGCGACTTGGGAAGATAAAGCAATTTCCAGCGCTTTGCAAGAACAGAGTCTACAACTTGAAAATCGTCATTGATCCAAATAGCAGCGATATCAAATTTCATTAAAAGCATGTGGATTGACGCGTTTATTTTGGATTCGTTCCCCTCAACCAGTAAAACACCGCTATCTGGAGAAATTGATTTTTGAAACATTAAACCAAGAAAACGACACAAAAAAGTGTCGCAATACTTTGCAGTTATTGGCAAACAATCTGAATTCGTTTGATTAATTATCTTTATGGTTTTCATTCACCCTAGAAACGATCACCCGTTTTTTTCTCGGGACTTCATTACCTTTTCAATACTGTCTAGAAGGTCCTCAGGGTGGAAAGGCTTGCTGATATAGTCATCGACTTTTGCGATGTGTAACCCCAAAACCCGATCAATAGGTTGGGATTTGGCAGTAATAACAATGACCGGAATGTCACGAGTCTCGTCGTTGGCTTTCAATTGTTGATATAAATCCCAACCGTCAAGGTCTGGCATCATTAGGTCAAGGAGGATTAAATCGGGGAGTTCAAGGTTTACCAGATTCAATCCTTCGCGGCCTCCGTGGGCACCCTTTACTAAAAAACCACGACGGCTTAGAATTAAAGTGACTAAATTGATCATTTCTGGATCGTCTTCGATGTATACTACCTTGAGCGTTTGTCTTGTCTCCATAAAATGTTCTCCTCGATTCTAATTAAGTTTACCACAGGAAAGAAAGTCAATAATGAAAATCACTACTTGGAATGTCAATGGAATTCGGGCTGCAATCAACAAAGGTTTTATAGACTGGTTTGCTGATGCAAGCCCTGATGTATTATGTCTGCAAGAGATTAAAGCTTATAAAGAACAGGTTGATGAGGGGCTGACAGAAACCCCTGGTTATTATCAATATTGGAATTCGGCCGAGCGGGCTGGTTATAGTGGGGTGGCTACTTTGTCAAAAATCTTACCGATTGATACAACTTCAGGATTTGGGGTTGCTGCGTTTACCGGTGAGGGCCGTGTGATCATAACGAAATATCCCGGTTTCTATTTGTTCAATGTGTATTTTCCAAATGGACAACGTGATCAGGAACGCCTGGATTACAAGTTAGGGTTCTACGCAGCCTTGTTAAAACATTGCGACGCATTAATTGCGGCGGGAAATGAGGTTGTGATTACGGGAGATTTCAATACTGCGCATGATGAAATAGATCTGGCAAACCCGAAATCCAATCAGAAAAATTCAGGTTTTCTCCCCATAGAACGCGAGTGGATTGACCGTTATTTAGAACATGGGTTTGTTGATGCCTTCCGACAACTTTATCGTGAGAAGGTTCAGTATTCGTGGTGGACATATCGTTTTGGTGCCCGTTCAAGAAATGTGGGATGGCGTCTTGATTATTATCTGGTTACAAGAGGTGTTATGGAGAAAGTCAGGGATGTCATCATTCACGACGATGTGATGGGGTCAGACCATTGCCCGGTGTCATTGGTTTTGGAGGGTTAGGTTTGTGGAAATACCATGATCAGGATTCGCCCATACTTGCTCCACAATTTTATGAATTCAGCAGGGGCATACCAATGCAATTCCGCGCTTTTGTTGGCAGGGTCGATGAAACCATAACCAAGCAAGGCGTCATAGGCTGCAAAAACCATGTAATGCGCCCAGGTGGGACGCCACTCTCCAATGACAATAATTTGCATAATGGATTCTTGCAAGGATTCCAGGAGATCCCGCTCGGTTGCAAATGGTCTCCAGCGGGTTCTGAGTTGAAGAATATTTAGTAAATGAGTTGTTCCCCATGGCATAGTTGCTGATGATGGGATCCTTTGGAAGATGGGGAGGATGCCTTTCCACCGGATTGGGTTCAGGCTATTGGTGAATTCAATTCCTTTGGCTTGTTCAAAGCCAAGGGCTTTGGCAGTAATTGCGGCGCAATATGGCCCGCAGTTATTTGTTTTGCCCTGATATTGGTGTGCTGCTTGAAGTTGCTTGAAATACGGTGTGGTTATCATTTCATTCTTTGGGGATTTGTTCAATATATCATTTTTTGGAAATTATACACTAGCAGTTTGTCGGAGAGAAATCCTGCCACCCAATTTCGGGCTGTTTTTCGAACAAAAGCGGGGCATTTATCCCCTTTTTAGTCGAAAAGCAGGTAAAAGTGAGGTGCTTTTATAGAAAAATGCTCTCTCCGACAAGCTGCTAGCAGTTTGTCGGAGAGCAATCTGAGATAGCGAAAACAGAAAACGGTGATAGACTTCGAATATGGCCAGAAAATTTATGAAACCTGATTACGAAGAGATGCTCAAGCAGAGCCTTAGTTTGGAA
>JAIOTF010000430.1 GCA_021107195.1 Anaerolineaceae bacterium
CCGGTCTAATTCGAGTGATGGCATAATATGTACTAATATATCCGTTGTTTGTTGGTTTTGTGTTTGATTTTTATTAGCGTTGTTTATGATTCTTAATCGTTCCTGCCCGCCTGAGTAGTTACCAAAATATTACCAAACATTTAGACAAAATACATATTGATGTTTCATTTGAACCTGAGCAATTAGGTTTTATTCCAGAAAGGCTCACCCACGCTCATCAATTCACTTGGCACAGGCTCACTACGGCCATACGGAAAAACTCTATTGAGATTCAAGAATGGGATTTTGAATTCGATTTATCTTTAATTGCCGATGACTGGTGTCCACCATTAATATTTCCAATTATGGAATTACCATTTCCCTCTAACTTAACTTTAGTCGAAAACAAAATTCATATTGAATTCTATGATCCGGAACTCTATTACTTATTCAATGACATATACTATTTTTTTCAGATTCAAGAATACGAAAAGGCAATTAATTTATGTAATGAGACCTTACCAAAAATAAGCAAAGATGAGGACTTATTTCAATTTTTATTGCTAAGAGGCACAGCATTATTATTCCAAAACGAATATCAAAAAGCATTGGCCGACTATGAAAAAGCTATTCAAATTAATCCTAAAAATCCAGTAGCGCATTTAGATAAAGGGCGTTGTCTATTAAAACTAGACGAACTTGATCTAGCATTAGCGTCAACAAGAACTTCAATAGAGTTAAATCCTCAGCTTGGAGATTCCTATGCAAACTTGGGGAATATATATGAGAAGAAAGAAATGCATGATTTAGCAATTGAGAATTACTCTTTGGCAATCAAATATTTTACAAACAATAATGAAAAATCCGATGCGTTTTTCAGACGTGCAAAGTGCCAAATGAAATCAAGAAATTTCATGCAAGCCATAGATGACTTCACAGATGCTATTTCTCTTGAGCCGAATGATGAAAACCTATTGATCTATCTCCAAAATCGAGCTTTGGCTTATTATACAATCAAACAATATCAAGATGCTTTGTGTGATATAGAAAAATTAATTGAAGCCGAGCCAAAATCTACAACTTTTCGACTTTTACGAGTTGAAGTTCTTATGAGACAACAAAGAAAAACTGACCTACAAAAGTTCCTAAAAGAAATTGTTTCAACTACAGAGAATCGAGAAGAGGCTGCGGATATGATTAGAAAGCTAGCAAATGCCTCAATAGAAATAGGAAACAACGAAATATCAGATATTTTGTTTGAGACATCTTCAAGTCTATCTAAAGAACAAAAATCTGATTTCCCTGCATCAAAATAATAATCCATGCAATATCTTGAAAAATGGATAAATAGATTTGACACTAAAAACTAAAGCGATATTTCTAGATTATCGATCAAAATACGGATTTCCAATATTCTACTTACCAATTCTTTAGTTAAAAGAACATCATCTTATCTATAGTCCACATATCTTAGTCCCGAATATTTCACACTACACCCATCCCCGTTTCACCCCATCCCCCTCAACCTGCTACACCTCGGACGCAAAACCCTCAATGAAGTAACGGTCGTGCACCACGGCCAGCCAGCTTTAATACTCGATTTCACGGCTGATCACAGTCACCACCAAAGTGGCAACCAGCAGCAAAACTACCCTTCTCCTGTCCGATTGACCCTTTTTGCCCCCTTGACAACCTATGGAATAGGGGTAAAATAGTTAACGTTGTTAATTATTAATAATGTAAACAATTAACATTGTTAATATTGTCCAACCAGGAAGCAAAAATGACAGAACAAAGTACTGTTTCAGATGAATTATTGCGAAAATGCGAGCGCATCCTATGGCGCACCCTTCCATCCATCCAGCATGGGGTCCGTAAACTCACCCGGGAAGACGACGACCGGCAGCTTACCCCGGCGCAGTACCACATTCTGCGCTACATCCACCGCGGGGCAAAATCAGCCAGCAACCTGGCCGCCTGCGAAAAAGTCAGCCTGCCAGCCATCAGCCGCCACGTGGACGATCTGGTCAAAATGGGGCTGGTAGAACGCACGCGGGATACCGAAGATCGACGTTCGATCATCCTGGCCTTGACAGAACAAGGGCAGGTTATCTGGAACAAATTGGTCGAGAGAAACCATCAGATTTTTTCCGAAAGGATGAAGCTCCTGAGCCCCAAAGAAATTGAAATCATTATTGAAGGATTAGAATTACTCTACAGTGCATTTGCGAAAGAGGTTTCCGAATGCAACTGTCAAACAGATGGAGGAAAACATCACGATGCGTGAACTAATAAAACTAAAACGTTTTCTTAAACCTTACACGATCAGTGCAATTCTTTCAATGGCACTGATGGTTGTAATGGTAGGGCTGCAATTAATGCTGCCCAGAATGATCCAGCGTATTGTCGATCTGGGGATCACCCCGGGGAATATGACGATCGTTTGGCAAACAACACTGGTCATGTTGGGTATCTCATTGCTCAACATGGCATTTGCTGTCGGCAACACCACCCTCGCCGTAAGAGTAGCCGAAGGCTATGCCCGCGACTTGCGCAAGGACCTCTTCAATAAAATTCAGAGCCTGTCCTTTGGCAATCTGGATCGACTGCATACAGGGCAATTGATCGTACGCACAACCAGCGATGTCACTTCGGTGCAGCATGCGGTACGTATGATGCTGAGCCTCAGCGTGCGCGCTCTGATGCTGCTGGCCGGCAGCCTGATCCTGATGTTCAGCACCAACAGCCAATTGGCCGTCAAGCTTCTGCCATTCATGCTGCTCATCCTGGTACTGATCGTCATCTTCGCCGGAAAATTACAAAAACTCTTTACGGCCGTGCAGCAAAAATTAGACAAACTCAACAACGTCCTGCAGGAAAATCTCTCCGGAGTGCGTGTGGTAAAAGCCTTCGTCCGGGCTGCCTTTGAAAACGAACGTTTCTCCGAAGCAAATGAGGAATTCACCCAACAAAACATTGCTGCCATGCGTTTGATGGCAGTGCTGATGCCGCTGATGAAGATCCTGCTGAATCTGGGCACAGTCTCCATTATCTGGTTTGGCGGCATGGAAGTGATCCAGGGCAGTATGACCATCGGCCAGATCATGGCCTTCACCAATTACCTGATGACCGCCATGTTCCCCATGCTGATGCTGGCGATGATCATCGGCATGCTGGCCGCTTCCGAAGCCTCGGCCAAACGCATCAACGAAGTCATGTCCAACAAACCCGACATCCAGGACAGGCCCGAGGCCATCAGTATAGAAGAAACCAACGGCCGTCTGGTGTTTGAAGATGTATGTTTCAGCTATAACGGCAAAGACTGCGCCAAACCCGTTCTCAATCACATCAATCTGGTGGCTGAGCCAGGACAAACTGTCGCTATCCTGGGCTCAACCGGTTCAGGAAAAACCTCTCTGGTCAATCTCATTCCCCGTTTTTATGAGGTCAGTTCCGGGCGAATCACCCTGGATGGTGTTGACCTGCGCGATATGAAACGCGATTCGCTGCTGGCGCAAATCGGCATTGCCCTGCAGGAAACCGTCCTCTTCAGCGGCAGCGTACGCGATAACATCCGCTACGGGCGTATGTCAGCCAATGACGAAGAAGTGATTGTCGCTGCCAAAGCTTCCCAGGCCCATGAATTCATCATGAGCCTGCCAGAAGGGTACGACAGCCGCATCGAACAACGCGGCGCCAACCTTTCTGGCGGCCAGAAGCAGCGCATCGCCATCGCCCGCGCCCTGTTGTTAAAGCCGCGCATCCTCATTCTGGATGACAGCACCAGCGCAGTTGACGTGGACACAGAAGCGCAGATCCAGGACGCACTGGAAAAAGCAATGAAAGATACCACCAGCATCATCATTGCCCAACGGATCAGCACCGTGCTGACCGCCGACAAGATCATCGTTCTGGATAACGGCCGCATCACTGCTGAAGGAACCCACGCCGAGTTGATCAAGAACAGCCCCATTTACCAGGAAATCTATGAGTCGCAATTGGGCAATGGCCTTAAAAAAGCGACAGAAGTAACAGGTAATTAATCATGAACCAACAAAATCGTACGCACTCAAAGCCATCTATACGCCCCGGCCGGGGTCCCGGCCATTTCGGCCGCTTCGAAAAAGCCAAAGACACCCGCACCTCGTTACGCCGGCTGGCGGTCTATCTCAAACCGCACACCGCGTCACTTGTTCTCGTCTTTGTGTTGGTGATCGTATACACAGCGCTCGCGCTGGTCGGCCCATACATGATGGGTGTGGCAATTGATCAATATCTATCGGTGAAAAACGCCAGCGGATTATTACAAATTGTCCTGGTGATGCTCACTGCATATGTACTCAGCGCTGGCGGGCAAGCAGCGGCCAATACCCTCATGGCCAGCATTTCTCAAAAAACGCTGCAAGAACTACGGCGTAACCTCTTCGAGCATCTGCAAACCTTGTCACTGAGTTTCTTTGACGAGAACCCGCATGGTGAATTGATGAGCCGCCTGACCAATGACATCGATGCTATCAACCGCGCCATCTCGCAGAACGTGACCCAATTGATGAGCAGCATAATCACCGTGGTCGGTATTCTGGTTACAATGTTTGTTTTGAACCCCTGGCTGGCACTGGCTTCATTGATCACAATCCCTTTGATGGTACTGGTTACCAGTTCAGTGGCCAAACGTACACGATCTGGCTTCCGCAGCCTGCAAAAAGACCTGGGCACGATGAACGGTTTGATCGAAGAATCGGTCAGTGGGCAACGCGTGATATCAGCTTTCCGCCGCACAGAAAACATCAAATCGGATTTTGAAAAGATCAATCAAGCAGTATATCAAAGCAGCATTCAAGCCAACACCTTTGCCTTCCTGCTGATGCCTTTGACCGGCATCATGAACCATCTGAACATCGCCATCATCGCCGGTTTAGGCGGTATCCTGGCAGTCAATGGAATCGTGACCGTCGGCACAGTGGCAACCTTTATCATCTACAGCCAGCGATTCACCGAACCGCTGCGTTCCCTGGCAAATATGTACAATACGATCCAGTCTGCGCTGGCAGGTGCTGAACGTGTCTTCGAGATCATCGACAAACAGCCCGAACTGGTTGACCACCCGGACGCGGTGGAACTTAAAGACATCCAGGGCGATGTGATCTTTGATCATGTTGATTTTGGATACCTTGACGACGTGCCAGTGTTGAAAGATGTCAACCTGCATGCGAAACCCGGACAGACCTTTGCTTTGGTCGGGCCCACTGGCGCAGGCAAGACCACCATCGTCAACCTGCTCACCCGTTTTTATGACATTGACGGCGGGCGCATCACCATTGACGGCAAGGACATTTGCGGGGTCAAAAAAGCAGACCTGCGGCGGCAACTGGGTATTGTCTTGCAGGATACCTTCCTGTTCAGCGCCACAGTGATGGAGAATATCCGCTATGGCCGTCTGGACGCCACCGATGAGGAAGTAGTTGAAGCCGCCAAGCTGGCAGACGCCGATCATTTCATCCGCCACCTGCCGCAAGGGTATGACACCAAGCTTTCCGAGCGGGCTTCCAACCTCAGCCAGGGGCAGCGCCAGCTTCTGGCAATTGCGCGTGCCGTCCTGGCTGACCCTGCCATTCTGGTGCTGGACGAAGCCACCAGCAGCGTCGATACCCGCACCGAAGTACGCATCCAGAAAGGCCTGCTGCGATTGATGGAAGGGCGCACCAGCTTTGTGATCGCACACCGTCTGAGCACCATCCGTGGAGCCGATCAGGTGCTGGTGATCGACAACGGCGAGCTGATCGAGCGCGGCACTCACAAGGAATTACTTGACCTGAAAGGATTCTATTACAAC
>JAIOTF010000291.1 GCA_021107195.1 Anaerolineaceae bacterium
CACTACCATCACGAAAGATGGGACGGCACAGGCTACCCGCACGGTTTGAAAGGGAAGCAAATCCCCATTACTGCCCGCATCTTTGCCATTGTGGATGTCTGGGATGCACTGCGCTCAGACCGTCCTTACCGAAAGGCGTGGCCCAAAGAAAAGACACTGGCCTATATTCAGGAACAATCCGGCAAACACTTTGACCCGCAAGTGGTAGAAACTTTTCTGGAGATAATAGCGTAAAGCACCCCGATGTCATTCGGGTAGAGTTACATATTGCTTTGTGTGACCCCTATATTGTTCTGAACTGAAAATAGATCGCAGGAACATCCCTGCCTTTCATCTGCCAATTGAAGCAGACAACCTTTCAACAATTTTTTATAAACGCAACCCGATTCTGAAAATAAGTCTCTCCTTTTAAGAATAACGGCTTGCCCAAAAACTACTTGTCTCCACCGTAAAAACGACCTCAATGCTATAATCCTCGAGAGAGAACTGGAATAGTCAGTGTCACAAAGACTACATTGTTACCCAGGAGATCAAATGCACTTCGGCAGCGATAATCAAACCGGCGCTTCAACGCAAGTTTTGGAAATGATCCAGAAAGCCAATAGTGGCTATACTCATGGCTATGGAGAGGATAAATGGACTGATCGTGCGGTGCAAGCTCTCAAGGACACATTTGAATGTGATCTGGAAGCGTTCTTTGTCGTCACCGGCACAGCCGCCAACGCCCTGGCTCTTTCCTGTCTGGTACAGCCCTGGGAGACGGTTTTATGTCATCATCAAGCACACATCCTGATCGATGAATCAACTGCGCCGGAATTCTTCACCGGGGGTGCCCGCCTGATGAGCATTACCAAAAGGGCTGGCAAAATCACCAAAGAACATCTGCATGAGTACTTCCGCCTTGCAGGCACAGATTACCCCCATAACACCCGGGCCCAGGCGTTGAGCTTTGCCCAATCCAGCGAACTGGGTCAGGTTTACACACCACAGGAAATCACTACCCTGTGCGCAGCTGCCAAACATTATGGTATGTCCATCCACATGGACGGCGCCCGCTTCGCCAACGCTGTGGCGGCCCTGGACTGTACGCCGGCCGAGATCACCTGGCAAGCCGGGGTAGACGTCATGTCATTGGGAGCAACCAAGAATGGTGCCCTGGCCGCAGAAGCGGTGATCTTTTTCAACACCGAGCTCGCCCGCAAGTATCGTGAGCGGCGCAAACGCGCTGGCCATTTGCTCTCAAAAGGACGCTTTTTCGGGGCACAGTTCATCGGCTGGCTGGAAAATGGGCACTGGCTTGATCTGGCCCGTCACGCCAACCAACTGGCATCCCAACTGGCAGAAGGCCTTTCGGCAATCCCCAATATCCGCCTGGCCTGGCCGGTGCAAGCCAATGAAGTCTTTCTCATCCTGCCAAAAACAACAACTGAGAGCCTGGAAGCTGCCGGGGCAACCTTCTATGAATGGTATCCACAAGGGCTTCCACCAGAAACTGAATTGCATAAAGGCGAGACTTTCATCCGGCTGGTCACGTCCTTCACCACCCGCAATGAAGATATTGCTGCATTTTGCGCCGTGGCCGGCAAATAACTTCATCAAGGTACACACCCCAGGCTTTCACCAATTGAAAATTCAATACCGGATTTGGGAACACAAAAGGCCTCCCCTTCGTCTATACTTAAAGTGAAGTTCTATCTAATATAGAAGAGAAAAGGAAGGCCGCCATGAATCACCAGCACAAGCATATCTCAAATCGTTCTCGATCTATCCTTTTAGCTGCCAGCATGCTGCTGGCACTGGGATGTGGATTCTTAAAAACCCTGTTTCCGGGCACAACTGACCCCATCTCAAGTCCATCCCCGTCAGACCCCATACAGGAGGGCAACACAGTGACAAGTATCAATGGCGCCCAAACCGCAGAAGGGGCCTTCTATATCCGTTTGAGCGAAGGGCAGCAGCAGCCACAAGCCTTTGAACCGCTGCCGCTGGCAACCGGGGAACCCTTGACAGAAGAAGAAATCGCTGTCATTCTCGATCGTCTCGCCGAACTTCCTCCGGCAACAGAATTGCAGACCGATTTGAAACTGCCGGAAGAATTACTCCCGCCCCCCCGGCCAGGGGAGACCATCGGTCAGCCTTTCCCGCCCAGGCCAGAAGACATAGGCCCGGAAACCGTTGAAAGTGGTCCGCTGGAAGTGCTGCGATTTTCGCCGGAGGGCGAAATCCCCATGGCGCCTTTCATCAATATCACCTTTAACCAGCCAATGGCCGCATTGGGAACGCTGGCCCAATTGGCCGAGCAAGATGTCCCGGTGCAGATTGAGCCAGCTCTGGAAGGCACATGGCGCTGGCTGGGCACCAAGACTCTCAATTTCCAATACGACTCGGATTTGATCGACCGCCTGCCAATGGCGACCGAGTTTCGCGTCACCGTACCGGCAGGCACCACCTCTGCCACCGGCGGCGTACTGGCTGAATCCGTCAGTTGGACTTTCAATACACCCGCCCCGATATTGACCTCATATCACCCCTCCTACGGTCCGCAGCCCCTTGAACCGGTACTCTTTGCCGCCTTTGACCAACGCATCAACCCGCCAGCCGTCCTGGAAACGATCCGGGTTCTGGTAAACGGCGAACCGTACAGCATCCGCCTGGCCACTGCGGACGAGATCAAAGCAGACAGCCGGGTAAAATACCTCTCCGAGAACACCTCTGAAGACCGCTGGCTGGCCTTCAAAACCGATAAAATTCTACCCAAGGATGCCGATATCCAGGTGCTGATTGGGCCCGAAACACCATCCGCAGAAGGTGCGCTGGTCACCACTCAAACACAAAGTTTCAGCTTCGAAACCTACCCGCCGCTGCGTATCGAAGAATATGGCTGCTCATGGTACGGGGACAATTGCCCACCATTGACACCTTTCTACATCCGGTTCAATAATCCAATCGACTCCGAAAAATTCATCGACTCAATGATCAGTATCGATCCTGATCTGGCTGGAGCTGTTTTGTCTGTCTCAGGCAACACGCTCACCATTCAGGGGGCCAGCGAAGGCCGCACAACTTACCGGGTCACGGTTGATGAAGCAATCACCGATATCTTCGGTCAGCAATTCGGCAAAGATGAAACTCTTAAAATCAAGGTTGGCAAAGCTGAGCCAGTCTTGATCGGCCCGCAAAGGACGCTGGTCACGATTGACCCAGCCGCCGCCAAACCAGAGCTATCACTGTATACCATCAACTACAACAAGCTGGCGGTCAAGATCTATGCTGTTGAACCCAAAGACTGGCAGGCTTTCAAACTCTATCTGCAAGACTATGCCCGCACCGACCAACCGCCACAGCCGCCAGGGAAACTCGTACTGGATGACACACTCAAGTTCCAAAACCCAGCCGATGCCCTAAGTGAGGTCAAGATTGACCTGAGCCAAGTCATGGACGGCAGCTATGGTCATTTCATCGTGATCGTCAAGCCGCCCAAAGGCTTCTTCGAAGAAGAAAGATATTGGGAAACGGTTCAGACCTGGGTGCAAGTAACCCAAATCGGGTTGGATGCTTTTGCTGACCAGGCCGATATGGTAGCCTGGGCAACGAATTTGGCGGACGGATCACCGCTGAACAATGTAACAATTCAATCAACAAACAATAACGTCAAAGCCGTAACCGGCGAAGATGGCATTGCCCGTTTCAAACTGCCAAACAGCGGCATCTCTGTTCTCACCGCACAAAAAGGCGATGATGTGGTCATGCTGCCGCGCTCCGAATCGTATTGGGGTGAAGACACCTGGTCACCGCAAAATATACGGGACTCTCTGCGTTGGTATGTTTTCGACGACCGCGCCATGTACCGGCCGGGGGAGGAAATCCATGTCAAGGGCTGGATGCGCCGGATTGGCGGCACACAAACCGGCGATGTGGAACTGATCAAAGAATCAGTAACTCAAGTGAATTACCAATTCATCGATCCGCAAGGAAATGAGCTGGCGCAAGGGTCTGCCGAAGTCAATGCGCTTGGCGGCTTCGATCTGGCTTTCACCATTCCCGAAAACAGCAATCTCGGCTATGCGCAGCTCTCTCTGTCTGCTATTGGTTCGATCAGCAATGTGGACAATGTGCAGTACTATCACAATTTCCAGATCCAGGAATTCCGCCGTCCGGAATTTGAAGTGACCGCCCGCAATGAAACTACGGGGCCGTACTTTGTGGATGGCGATGCCATTGTTGCCGTGGAAGCTGCCTATTACGCCGGCGGCGCCTTACCCGGCGCAGATGTAACCTGGTCCGTGACTGCAACCCCGACCAATTATCAACCACCCAACTGGTCAGATTTCTCCTTCGGCACCTGGACGCCGTGGTGGTACAACTTCGGGCCAGTGATCGAAGCGTATTACGGCGACTGGGAAAACGATTCTTCCGCTTCTTCACAAATCTTTGAAGGCAAAACAGACGCCAGCGGTAATCACTACCTGGGCATGGATTTTGAAGGCACAGGCGATCTCAGACCGCAGAGTGTCATTGCCGAAGCCGTGGTGATGGACGTGAACCGTCAGGCGTGGGCAGGTTCCACCAGCCTGCTTGTACACCCGGCAGACCTGTATGTGGGCTTGCGAAGCGAACGCTATTTCGTCGAGCGTGGCCAACCACTGGATATTGAATTGATCGTAACCGATCTGGACGGCAATCCAGTCATTGATCGGCCAGTGCAAGTCACTGCTGAACGCATAATCTGGAAAACCGTCAAAGGACGCTGGCAGGAAGTGGCCGAAGAACCGCAAACCTGCACTGTAGGCTCGCAAAAAGAACCAGTATCTTGCAGCTTCGAGACTCCGCTTGGCGGCAAATACCGCATCACGGCTCTGATCACAGATGAAATGGGCCGTCAAAATCAATCCCAATTCACCCGCTGGGTGAGCGGTGGAGAACTACCGCCTGCCCGCAAGGTAGAGCAGGAACAGGTTACCTTGATCCCCGATCAGGAAACCTACCAACCCGGTGATACTGCCCGGCTCCTGGTGCAATCACCTTTCAGCCCGGCTGAGGGCTTATTGACTGTCAGCCGCAGCGGCATCCTGTACACGGAGCGCTTCCAGATTACAGATGGTTCAGCCACATTGGAAATCCCCATTGAGGAAGCACATATTCCCAACCTGAATGTGCAAGTGGACCTGACCGGCGCTGCTGCCCGTACCGACGATGAAGGCCAGGCGTTACCAGATGTACCAGACCGGCCGGCTTTCGCAAGTGGTTCATTAAACCTGAACATCCCGCCATTATCACGGACATTGACCCTGACAGCAGCACCACGGCTGACCGCCCTGGAACCCGGCGGAAGGACCAGGATTGATCTGCAATTGCAAGACGCCTCCGGTGAACCCGTATCCGGCGCCGAATTGGCCGTTGTTGTCGTCGATGAAGCCATACTGGCATTGACCGGTTATCAACTGGCCGACCCGCTGGCAACCTTCTATTACACCCGCTCGGCCAATGTGAGCAGCACGTATGGGCGGTCCAGCATTATTCTGATCGACCCGCAAACTCTGGCCCAGGAAACCCAGCAACAAGTCGCAGCCACCCAGGTAATGGGCAAGAACCTGAGTGAAGACTCAGCCGGTATGGAAAGACTGGAAATGGAAATGCCGATGGCCGCCGCCCCAGCTGTAGAGGAAATGGCGATGGATGCAGCCGGCGAAGGCGGTGAAGCCCCGGACCAGGCAGCTCCGATTGCCGTGCGCAGTGACTTCAATCCGCTGGCCGTTTTTGCTCCCGAAGTACGCACCAATGCCAGCGGTGAAGCCAGTGTGGCAGTCAAGCTGCCCGACAACCTGACCCGCTACCGGGTGATGGTGGTTGCTGTGGATGATAGCGGCAAACAATTCGGCACCGCCGAAGCCAGTCTGACCGCCCGCCTGCCATTGCTGGTACGGCCTTCGGTCTCCCGCTTCCTCAATTTCGGCGACCAGTTTGAGCTGCCCGTGGTCCTGCAGAACCAGACTGATGAAGATATGACTGTCGAAGTAGTCGCCGAAGCCAGCAATCTCAATTTGGCTGGCAGCGCCGGGATGCGCGTTACTGTCCCGGCCAACAACCGGGTGGAAGTACGCTTCCCGGGAACAACCAACACCGCCGGAACAGCGTCCGTCCAATTTGCCGCTGTCACCGATGGAGCGGCAGGCGCAGCCCAGGTCTCCCTGCCAGTCTATACCCCGGCCACCACAGAAGCTTTTGCCACCTATGGCGTGCTGGATTCGGGCGCTGTGTTACAGCCCATCGCTGCACCGGAAGGCGTATTCCCGCAGTACGGTGGATTGGAGATCACCACTTCATCTACCGCCCTGCAAGCATTGACTGACGCAGTACTCTATCTGGTCTCATACCCCTTCGATTGCAGTGAGCAACTCGCCTCCCGCATCCTGGGTGTGTCTGCCCTGCGCACTGTACTGAGTGCTTTTGAAGCGGATGGATTACCTTCTCCTGAAGCAATGGAAGCCTCTGTGATACGGGATATCGAAGAACTGCGCGGTCTGCAAAACTGGGATGGGGGTTTCCCCTACTGGCGGCGGGGCTACGACTCGATCCCCTATAACACGGTGCACGTGGCTCACGCCCTGCAGCGGGCACGCATGATGGACTTCGCCGTGCCGGAAGATATGTGGCAAAGCAGTCTGGAATACTTGCGCTACGTCGAGAATTATTACCCTTCCTGGTATTCGCTGAAAACCCGTCAGACGATCAGCGCCTATGCGCTGTATGTTCGCATGCGTATGGGTGATTCCGATCCAAACAAAGCCCAGGCATTAATAGATGATGCCGGCGGACCGCAGAACCTGCCGTTGGACGCCGTGGCCTGGGTCTGGCAGGTATTGCAAGATACCCCCGGCGCCGAGCAGTCACTGAACGCCATCCGGCAGCATGTCAACAATCAGGCTGTAGAAACCGCCGGAGCAGCGAACTTCTTCAATGGATACAGCGACGACGACTACGTCTTGCTGCATTCCAACCGGCGCACGGACGCCCTGTTGATGGATGCCCTGATCGGCGATAGCCCGCAAAGTGACCTGACCCCCAAACTGGTCAACGGCCTGCTCTCGCACCGCACCCGCGGCCGCTGGGGCAACACCCAGGAAAATGTCTTTGTGCTCCTGGCACTGGATCGCTATTTCAAAACCTTTGAAGCGCAAGAACCGGACTTTGTTGCCCGCATCTGGCTGGGCAATACCTACGCCGGCAGCAGTACCTTCGAAGGCTACACCACCGACCGCTACCTGACCGAGATTCCCATGTCCTACCTGATGGACGCCACCGCCGGAAAAGACACCGAAGACCTGATCCTCAGCAAGGATGGTGCCGGCAGGCTGTATTACCGCCTGGGGCTACGCTATGCACCTACCAATCTGCGGCTCGATCCACTGGATATGGGATTTGTCGTACAGCGTGTCTACGAAGGCGTGGATGACCCGGACGATGTGAAACTGGATGAGCAAGGTGTCTGGCACATCAAAGCCGGTGCCCGGGTGCGGGTGCGCCTCACCATGGTGGCTGACAACCGCCGTTATCACGTGGCACTGGTTGACCCGCTGCCCGCCGGACTGGAGATCATTAACCCGGCGCTGGCTGTCGCGGAGAGCATCCCGGCCGACCCCAACAGCGCAGAACCAGGTTACTGGTGGTGGTGGCGCTGGTATCAGCACCAAAACATGCGGGATGAGCGGGCAGAAGTCTTCACCGCCCTGCTGTGGGACGGCGTTTATGAATACACCTATGTGGCCCGTGCCACCATGCCCGGTGAGTTTGTTGCACCACCTGCTAAAGCCGAAGAAATGTATTCACCGGAAGTATTCGGACGCAGCGGCAGCGATATTGTCGTGGTCGAATAAGCGAATTTGTCCTTCACAAAAAGCAATAGGGCGATCCTGTTCCAGGATCGCCCTATAAAATTCCTTTGATTGAACAAAATTAAATTGAATCAGTCTCTTCTCAATCCATGCCGGAAATGGATAGATGATTTTTGCCCTTTGCCTTGGCAACATACAACGCTCTGTCAGCATCGGCTAACAATTGCTCCAGACTCACATCCTCGTAGCCATCAAACAGCGCAAGCCCCTGGCTGAGTGTGATGCATACCTTCTCCATAAACCCCTCCACCGAATCTTCACTTTCCGCCTTTCCCAAACGTTTGCTGACCCGGATCGCTTCTTCCAAACCTGTCAGAGGCATCAACACAGCAAATTCGTCTCCACCATATCGAAAGATAATATCTGACTTTCTCAATGTGCTGCGAAACGTATCAGCCAGGGCTTGCAACATGCGGTCCCCCATCAAATGCCCAAAAGCATCATTCACCTGTTTAAAATTATCGAGATCAATCATCAACAAGGCAAATGGACTGTGGTACCGGCTGGCACGATCATATTCCAAAGAAGCCAATTGGTAAAATTGCCGGCGGTTGTATAATCCCGTCAAAGCATCTGTCATTGCCATTTCCTGCAATTCATCTTCCAGATTCTTCTGCTGCGTAATATCCCGCAGGACACATAAACGCCCCACATTTAAGTTGTTTCTGAAAATAGGTGAGCAGCGCAGGTCATAGACCAACACCTGTCCCTGCTGCTCGACGGTCAATTCACATTGCCTTTCCTCCACGCCAGTCAGCAATATTTTAACATCCGCATAAGTGGCAAACACATCCACGGCAGATTGTCCCACCAGTGTATCTTCTGAAGAATTAAAAATCTTTAACGCCGCAGGATTCAGATCAACAATACGCAACTGATCATCCACGACCAGCATACCATCCCCCATGCTGTCAATCAATAGCTGCCGCGCCACAGGTTTGAGATCAAACATGCGATACTGAAATAACCCAAATGAAAAAGCTAATCCGGCCAGCACAAAACCAAAGGGGTCATAATTGACGACCAACCCGGGAATAAGATGAAAAGTATATGCGATGTTGGTCAAGAGCGGAAACAATGTGCCGATCACCAGAGCAATCGTCTGACGACGGTACTGCTTGACAAGATGCAATGCTTCTTGCAGCAGAAAGAAATCGCCGATGAGGATCAGCGCATAGGAATAGATCAGATGTACCCAAAACCATGGTCCCAGATGCCAGATTTCGTCGATCAAGTAAGGCCCAACGCGGAGGTAATCAATCCCTGTAAGAAATAACTTGTGTCTTTGGGTAGTGGCCATCAATACCAGCGAGGTCAATGGAACAATCGACAATAAAACCATATTGGGCTTTTTCAACCAACTTGCATGGTCACTAAACTGCAGCGCAAAAGCCAGCCAGAAAATAGGCGTGCAGAACACCATTGCCATGCGAATCACGGCCCAGATGAAATTTGCCTGTATAGAAGAAGTGATCATCCCCCATCCCACGGCAAACGTCCACAACGAGATGGAAACCATCAGGAAAGTAAATTCACGCGCACCGCGCACAGTACGATGCCGCCAGGAAATCACCGCCAAAAACGCAGTTAACCCTGCAGCAAGAAAAGACAATACAAAGAAGAAATGAAATTGTGTTTCATTCATTAAAGCCTGCACTCATTTGTATCAAAATGTGATGTATTCACTCTCATCACTATTGTGTCCGTTCCCGCCTCTAAAAACCAATTTATTACTCCGATACAAAGGGACACAAAACCAGACCGGAAAAAGCCTTTCCGAACTGGCAAGGAAGATATTGAAAAAATGTCGATTTACAATAAACGCGATTTTTCAGTTGGCCGGGGCGTTTTCACCACCAAAAAGCGGAAAGGCGCATCGCTCTCATTCAGCAAGCGGTGTGGAATACGGGCCGGGCTGTCCACCAGCATATCTGCAACCACAGTCTGGCGTTCATCGCCAATTTCCACAACACCTGTCCCTTCAAGAATATAGAAAAATACATCCACCGGAGTAGCATGCCGCCGCATCGATTCTCCTGGCTGCAAAGCGATCATCGTCGCCATGACATGCTCATTGGCATGCAGCGGGTAAGCACTGGCGTTATGTGTTTTTCGGACATCTTCTGATTCCGGGATTTGCAATGCATTAATGATCTTCATCGGGCACCTCATCTTATTTTTAAATTTAAAATATTTTGGGGCGAAGCAGAGAAGAGAAAAATCAACGCCCATCAGTTAGGTATAGAATAACCGATGGGCGTAATTTTGCATGTGACTTTTGTTGTACATTTAATACGTTTGGTGCAGTGCAAGTGAGCTGTTGGGCTTTACGGGCTAGCCTGAGTAAATTGTCTCTTGCTTAATTTGGGTAAATATATTATCATTCAGTAGCAAGGATACTGCACAAAAAAGGATTGCCTTTGACTAATCATCAAACAACACTAAAAGAAATCGTGAAGGTGCGGGTGGGGTATCAAGCCCGCGGCCGCATTGAGGAAGACCTGGATGGGGACTTCGTCATTATTCGGCCTCAGGATTTCAGTGAGAATGGCAGTTTGAACATCGGTGAGGCGATGTGCTTTCGGCCGGCTTTGCGGATTGATCCCCGCAAGCACCTCGTTTCTGCCGGGGATATTCTTTTGCAGGCGCGTGGGTTGACGCACCAGGCGTACCTGATTGACGAGCCGCTGGAGAACGCCGTCGCGGCCAACACTTTCTATATTGTCAGAATTCTCGACGACGCGAAAGTGCTCCCTGCTTATTTGACGTGGTGGATGAACCAACCAACGGTGCAGGGATATTTTGAACGGGGGAGAAGTGTCAGCACGATCCCTTTCATATCAAAAAAGGTGCTGTTAGACGCTCCGGTGGAAATTCCGCCTTTGGCCATGCAGGAGAAGATCAGCAGTTTGGTCAAGCTGTGGCAGCGGGAGCAGGGATTGCTGGACGATCTCAAAAACAATAGAGAAAACTTAATCCATGCAGTGGCGCGAAAGGCCGTTGCAGATTCATTGGAGGAGAACTAATGGCAGATAAAACCATTTCACAGCGGGAACTCGGAGAAATTGTGTGGCGGGCCTGCGATACATTCCGCGGCACATTGGACCCGGCGGATTACAAGAATTACATCCTGACGATGCTGTTCATCAAATATCTCAGTGATCTTTACAAAGACCGCAAAGCGGCCTATGAGAAACGCTACGGGGACAACCAGGAACGGGTGAAAAGGGCTTTGGGGCGGGAACGCTTTCGCATTCCTGAAACAGCAACCTTTGACTATCTTTACAGCAAACGGGATGCCTCCAATATTGGTGAGCTTATTAATGAGGCTTTGGAAAAAATCGAGGATGCGAACAAATCTAAGCTCGAAGGGGTTTTCCGCAATATTGACTTCAACAGCGAGGCTGCTTTGGGGGAGACCAAAGACCGCAACCGGCGGCTTAAAAATCTGCTGGATGATTTTGCCGACAAGCGCCTGGACTTGCGCCCCTCGGTTGTGGGAAACCGCGACATCATCGGGGATGTGTATGAATATCTGATCGGCAAGTTTGCCGCTGATGCCGGCAAGAAGGCCGGGGAGTTCTATACCCCGCCGGAAGTATCCATCCTGCTGGCGAAGCTGGTGGATCCGCAGCCGGGCAACCGGATTTGTGACCCGGCCTGTGGTTCCGGTTCGCTGCTCATCCGCGTTGGCAAAGAAGTGGGCGGGGACAATTTCTACCTGGCCGGGCAGGAGAGCAATGGTTCCACCTGGTCATTGTGCCGGATGAACATGTTCCTGCATGAAATGGATGCCGCCCGCATTGAGTGGTGCGACACGATCACCAACCCCAAACTGATTGAGGATGACGAGCTGATGCGTTTTGATGTGGTGGTCGCCAATCCGCCCTTCTCCCTCAAAAAGTGGGGGTACGAAACAATTTCGGATGGAGACAGATACAACCGCTTTCATCGCGGTCTGCCACCCAGAAGCCGCGGTGACTATGCCTTTGTTTCTCATATGATCGAGAGCGCGGTGGAAATGGGCGGCAAAGTGGGCGTGGTTGTACCGCACGGCGTTTTGTTCCGCAGCGGGGCGGAGGGCAATATCCGCCAGAAATTGATCGAGGATAATTTGCTGGAGGCGGTGATTGGCCTGCCGGAGAAAGTGTTTTATGGGACGGGCATCCCGGTCGCCATCCTGATCTTCAACAAGGGACGCAAAGCATGGAAAGAAGCCCAAAGCGAGCGCGACCAGCATGTGTTGTTCATTGATGCCAGCCGGGAATTTGGCGATGGCACCAAGCAAAACCGCCTGCGGGATGAGGATGTCGCCAAAATTGTGAACACATTCCAGGAATTTGCCGAGATGGAAAAGTACGCTCACAAAGCCACATTGGACGAAATGAAAGAAGCAGATTTCAATCTCAATATCCCGCGCTATGTGGACACTTTTGAAGAGGAAGAGGAAATTGACATCCCTGCGGTACAGGCCGAGATTGCAACCATTGAAGCAGAATTGGCTGAAGTGCAGGCGCAGATGGCGGAGTACCTGAAGGAATTGGGATTGGATTCCCGGGAGGGATAATCAATGACAAATCAGGAAAACAGATCAGAACTCCTCATGTTTCAAACCGAAGATGGCAGTACGCGCATCAATGTCATCCTGGATAGTGAAACCGTGTGGCTCAGCCAGAAATTGATTGCGGAGCTTTATCAAAGGAATGTGCCAACGATCAATGAGCATATCAAGAATATTTATACGGAGGGGGAATTGGAACAAGGGGCAACTATTCGGAATTTCCGAATAGTTCAACAAGAAGGGGGGCGTGAGGTCTCTCGTATGGTGGAATATTACAACCTGGACATGATCCTTTCTGTTGGCTATCGCGTGCGTTCTCACCGCGGTACGCAGTTCAGGAAGTGGGCTACAACTCAGTTGACAGAATTCCTGATCAAGGGCTTTGTGATGGATGATGAGCGCCTGAAGGATGGCCGTGGATATGACTATTTTGATGAATTATTGGAGCGTATCCGTGATATTCGGGCCAGCGAGAAGCGTTTTTATCAAAAGGTGAAGGATATTTATACCACTGCGGTGGATTATGACCCTCATACTGAGATGGCGAAGAATTTCTTTGCCGCTGTGCAGAATAAGATGCATTGGGCCATTCATGGCCACACTGCTGCCGAATTAATCACAGACCGCGCGGATGCCAACAAGCCCAATATGGGATTGACCAGTTGGAAAGGCGCAAAAGTGCGTAAGGGGGATATCTCGATTGCAAAGAATTATCTGACCGGGGACGAAATCCGTTCTTTGAACCGGATCGTGACCATGTATCTGGATTATGCAGAAGAACAGGCCGAGCGCCGCAGGGCGATGACCATGCAGGATTGGGCTGACAGGCTGGATGCATTCTTGCGTTTCAATGAACGTGAGGTGCTGCGAGATGCCGGCAAGGTCAGTGCGGAGGTGGCAAAGAAACTGGCTGAAGACGAGTATGAGCAATTAAACAAACAGCGTCTATTGAGCGAAGCCCGACAGGCTGATGATGAAATTGAACAGCTTGGCCGCTGGTTGGAGGGGCAGCCTAAGGATGAGTAAACGCAACGAAAACAGGCCGGGGTATGAAGAGACAAAGATTGGGTGGATCCCTAGTGATTGGCAAGCGATTAAGCTTAAAGATATAGGGGAATTTTCAAAGGGTGCTGGTATTACTAAGGCTGATTTGCTTCTCGAAGGACTACCAGCTATTCGTTATGGCGAAATTTATACAACTCACCATTACATTGTCAAGCGATTCTACTCATACATTAGCTCTGAAGTGGCTTCAACCAGTCATAAAATTTCCAAGGGCGATATTCTGTTTGCAGGTTCCGGTGAAACACGTGAGGAAATTGGCAAATGTGTTGCTTATACCAAAGAGGAAGTTGCTTATGCTGGTGGAGACATTATACTTCTAAGGTTAATCCTGGGAAATCCGGCTTTTTGGGGTTATTGTCTTAATTCCAGTATAGTTAACCACCAAAAATTTAAATTGGGACAAGGCCATTCTGTTGTCCATATTTATAGCAGCTTGTTGAAAGATTTGATCGTTCAATTTCCCCCTATCCCTGAACAACGCAAAATCGCAGACATCCTAAGCACTTGGGACAGGGCGATTGAGCTGGCGGAAAAACAAATCAAAGCCAAGCAGCGATTGAAAAAAGGCCTGATGCAGCAGTTGCTTACCGGGAAGATGCGGTTTCCGGGGTTTGAAGAGGAGTGGAAAGAATATAAGGTCGGGAATATTGCAGACTTAACTGCTGGTGGTACACCTAGCACTAGGATTCCCGAATATTGGAATGGAAATATTCGATGGATGAAATCAGGTGATATACACCAAAAACGTATTTTTGAAGTTGAGAATAGAATAACTCAAAAAGGACTAGATAATTCAAGTGCAAAAATGTTGCCGGTAAATTCTGTTCTTATAGCATTGGCAGGGCAAGGCAAAACGCGAGGAACAGTAGCGATAAACAAAGTGGAATTATCAACAAATCAATCAGTTGCTGCCATAATACCAGATGAGGAATATATAAGTTTTGAGTTTTTGTATTACATTCTTGACTCCAGATACGAAGAATTGCGAAGGCTTTCTACAGGAGATGGTGGGCGCGGAGGGTTAAACTTAAAATTACTTCGATCAATCAAGTTGTTAGCTCCTTTCTTAGAAGAACAAAAACGAATCGTTTATGTCCTAGTAACTATTGAACATGGGATTACCAAACTTGAAGAAAAAGTGATTGCCCTCAATATTCAAAAACAAGGCTTGATGCAAAAATTACTCACTGGTGAGGTGAGGGTAAGAGAGTAAAGGAGAGAAAATTGTTTGACTCAATAAATGAGATGCAAATTCCAATTCCTCATGATGAAAATGGTATGGTGGGAAGGGAATGTCCTAATTCTGAATGTCTTGGCTTTTTCAAGATCAAACTGGGAACCGGCATCTTAGAAGAAGGCTACAATCAATGCTTTTGTCCATATTGTGGATATAAAAGTACTCAAGAGCATTTTCTTACTCAAGAGCAGTTGAATTATGCCAAAAGCATTGCAATCCGTGAAACACAAAATGCTCTTGAAAAAGAATTTAGAAAATGGGATCGCCAACTTCGTTCTGGTACCCGAAATAGTTTTATCAAACTCAGCGTAGAGTACAAAAAAAACCACCAACCCATAGCTTACTATGCTGAACCTGAATTGGAAACACACTTAACTTGTGAAAATTGTGGTTTGGTGTATGCAGTTTATGGAAAGTTTGCTTATTGTCCAAATTGTGGCGCTGATAATACCCTCCAAATATTGAAAGCAAACTTGGAATTAGTTAGAAAGATGATTGCGCAGATAAAATCTCAGGAAGATCCTGAATTTCGGGAATATTTGATTCATACGGCTTTAGGAAATGTAGTGTCTGCATTCGATTCGTTTGGTAAGAACACCGTAACTTTGTTTACCAAACACACTGAAAAATCCGAAATCAGAATTTCTTTCCAGAATATCATAAAGGCGGGAGAGAAAATTCAAAAAGAATTTGGATTGGATATATATGATGGTTTAGGAGATGAGAAATGGCAACAAATTGTTGTCAATTTTCAGAAACGTCACTTGATTTCCCATAATGACGCTATTGTTGATGAGGTGTACCTAACAATTACAAGTGATCGAAATTCAATATTGGGAAGAGCAGTAATTGTATCAATAGAAGACATTGAAGATATGCTTGATTCGATTGAGTATATTGCGAAGAAACTCCAATCAGGGTTAGTAGATTGGAAAGTAAAGATCAAGTAATAAGGAAAAAACATGACCAAGAGTAAGCAAAAAACAACACACGTTGTTCCAAATCCTGATGGTGGTTGGGATGTCAAAAAAGGCGGACAAAAGGAACCCATTTCGCATCACAGAAAGAAAGACTCTGCTGTTAATAGTGGCCGCAAAACGAGCAAAAAAGAAAAAAGTGAATTGTATATTCACGGCAAGGATGGAAAAATCCAGCGCAAGGACAGCCATGGCGGTGATCCGCATCCGCCGGAAGGGTAAAAGCCTATGAACAAAAACAGCAACAGCGCAAATCCAACTTGCAAAACCATTGATTTTCCAATGGTCTTCTGCTATCCTGTGTTTACATTTCCCCCGATCTCTAGAGACGGGGTGCGAGGCGGCTCTGCCGCCTCTGCGGTTTTAATACAGGGGGAGATGTGAAAACTTTTGTCTACGCAGATGGCTTTAACCTTTATTGCGGGGCGGTCAAGGACGCCCTATAAATGACTCAACTGAGGATGTCAGAGGCTCTTTTCACAAACCGGAAAACTGGCAGGAGATTTCTATGAACCAGGTCAAACTAAACGAACAAACCGCGTCTCAACTCCCGGCCCTGCATTTGCTGCAAAACCTGGGGTATATCTACCTGACACCGGAGGAAGCCAGGCAGAAGCGCGGCGGGCGGTTGCGGAATGTGCTGCTTGAAGATGTGCTCATCGAATGGCTGCGGGCGCATAACCGTATCCAATACAAGGGGCGAACATACCCTTTCAGCGAAGGCAACGTTATCAGTGCTGTTGAAGCTTTAAAAATCACTATCTCCGATGGCCTGGTAAAAAGCAATGAAAAGATCTATGACACCATCACCCTGGGCAAAAGCCTCCAGCAGTCGATTGAAGGCGATTTGCGCAGCTTTACCCTGCACTATATCGACTGGGAATATCCCGAAAACAACATTTTTCACGTTACTGAAGAATATGCCGTAGAGCGCCAGGGCACAGACAGCACCCGCCGGCCGGATATTGTTTTGTTTGTCAATGGCATCCCCCTGGTGGTGATCGAGTGCAAGTCCCCCAGTATCAAGAATCCAATTGAACAGGCTGTTTCCCAGAATATCCGCAACCAGAAAGAAGGCGAAATTCCGCACCTGTTCTACTACGCCCAAATTTTGCTTGCTGTATGCGGCGACGAAGCTAAATACGGCACAGCAGCCACCGAGGCGAAATACTGGAGCGTGTGGAAAGAGAAGGAAGGCACAGAAGCTTTTGAAAACAGCGTGCAGCAAAAGGTCAATCTGCCGCTATCAGATGGGGCGCTTGGTAAGCTGATTGAAGCCAGCAAACAGATCAGCATGCCGTACCGCATTCCGGCCATCAAAGATTTGAATAAGAACCGGCAGGTTACTGCACAGGATCGCGCTCTGTATGCCCTGTGCCGGCCAGAGCGGCTGCTGGAATTGACCTACCGCTATATTTTGTTCGACGGGCCGGATAAGAAGATCGCGCGTTACCAGCAGTATTTCGCCGTCGACAAGATATTAAAGCGCATCCGGATACTGAATAGTGATGGCTCCCGAACGGGGGGCGTCGTGTGGCATACCCAGGGCAGCGGGAAATCATTGGCCATGGTCATGCTGGCGAAAGCGATTGCCATCTCCAAAGAGATTGACGATTATAAAATCGTGCTGGTCACAGACCGCGTTGACCTGGATGATCAACTGAAGAAGAATTTCATTCAGACCGGTTATGAAGTCTATCAGGCTGCGACAGGCAGGGAATTATCAGCATTATTGACCTCTGCCAAATCGCGCATCATTTCCACCGTGATCAATAAATTTGAAGCGGCTGTGGGCAAAGGCAAATCCAAAATCAAAAACCCGAATATCTTTGTCCTTGTGGATGAAGGGCATCGCACCCAATACGGCACCTTCCATGCCCGCATGCGCCAGGCCCTGCCCGATGCCTGTTACATTGGTTTCACGGGCACGCCGGTGATGAAGAAAAACAGGGACACTATCGAACAATTTGGCGGGATGATTGACGCCTACACGATTTCTGAAGCCGTCGAAGACAAAGCCGTAGTGGAACTGCTTTACGAAGGCCGCCACGTTCATCAGGTGGTCAACAAAGATGAAATGGACAAATGGTTTGAACGGGAAACCCGCCAGATCAGTGAAAAGCAGGCGGACTACCTCAAGAATCGTTTTGCCGCCACAGACCCGCTTAACAAGGCCGCGCAAAAGGTCAGAGAAATCGCCTGGGATATCAGCACTCATTTCCGCGATCATTGGCAGGGGACAGGCTTCAAGGCGCAATTGGTCACCCAGGATAAAGAACATGCCTTGATGTTCCGGGATTTTTTGAAAGAAATCGGCATTGTCAATGCTGAGGTATTGATCTCCGGGCCGGATGAACGCGAAGGCGAAACCGATATTCATTCTGAAAACAAGCAGGCCGTGCAAAGATTCTGGAAAGAGATGATGAGCCGCTATGGCAGCGAGAAAGAATACAACAAACAGCTGATCAATGCCTTTAAATACGGAGATGAACTGGAAATCATCATCGTGGTCGATAAACTGCTCACCGGTTTTGATGCGCCCCGTAATGCTGTGCTTTATCTGACACGCACATTGAAAGACCACACCTTGCTGCAGGCCATTGCCCGTGTGAATCGGCTCTATGAAGGCAAAGATTACGGCTATATCATTGATTATGCGGGGGTATTAGCAAACCTGAATGACGCGCTTGAACTGTATAACAATCTGCCGGACTTTGACCCTCAGGAACTGGAAGGCATTTTGAAGGATATCCAGACTGAGGTGCAAAAGCTTTCCCAAAAGCATACGATCCTGTGGGATACTTTCAAGGAAATCAGGAACAGGCAGGATATTGAAGAGTATGAACAATTCCTTGGAGATCTGGCCATCAGAGAAAAATTTTATGATCGCCTCTCGTCTTACTCTAAAACCCTGTCAATTGCCCTTGCCAGTGTTAAATTCCTGGAAGAAACGTCGGCAGAGGACAGCGCGCGTTACAAGAATGATCTGAAATTCTTCACCAAACTGCGCACGGCGGTCAAGCGCCGTTATGCTGAAACGCTCGATTTCTCGGAATATGAACCGAAGATCCAGAAGCTGCTGAATATGCACG
>JAIOTF010000293.1 GCA_021107195.1 Anaerolineaceae bacterium
ATTGAAAAGCTCATCAGTGCTACCAGATACCAGATCGCTGCCAGGTAAATTAAGTTGAATCCTATTTCAAACCAGGTAATGAGTGATTCATTCATTTTTTTTCGCTCCATCCAGAAAATAACTTGTTATGATTCTCGCAAGGTCAGCATTAGGTAGATGCATGTCGCTGGCCTTGCCAATGAAATTGTTTATGCTGCCCAGAAAGATCAGGGTCAGCACTTCCGGGTTATCCCCGTCCAGTTCCCCTCGATCAATGCCCAAACGCATTAATGCAATCAAAGGTCCAAATAACTCGCTATGAAACGCTTCCTTAACTTCCTGCAAAGCTTTGGGTTGCTTGATGTGCTCGCGATCTCGCATTAATGTGCTGTATTCCGCCTGGAAATTGTCCAGGATGCTTGTCGAAATGCGTTCCAGGCGTTCCGTTAATGTTCCTGGCTGTTCGATCACCTCTCGAAAACCGCTTAGTTTATGACGCAGTACCTGTACAAACAAGTTTTCCTTGTTGTGAAAATAATAGTACACGGTAGGTTTACTCAAATTGCAGCGCATGCAGAGTTCGTCGATTGAAGCACCGCGAAATCCTTTTTTCTCAAACAAGCGCCATCCTTCTTGCAAGATAAGTTCAACGTTTTTATTGTCCTGGGTGATCTTTGTTTCCGTCAGCATGATTAATCTCTGTTGCCCTTTCTTTTGGTATACTAACTAGTATATAAATATTATACTAGTTAGTATACAGATGTCAAGGGTAGAGCCTTGTGTGTCACCGGGAGCAATTGCAATAACCTGCTTACTGACAATTTGAGTATTGACATATTAACTATTGACAAAGTGTAAATAATAAGATATACTGAATTCACACATGAAAAGTAAAACGGTTGCAGGTTCCGGAAAGATGGATAAAGACAGTAGTGATGAATTTGAATTTGGAATGCTTACAAATGTAAGCGCTGTGATTTGTGACCGGATTTTGGATCGCGAGCTGGTTGCCTATATGCAGGATTTACCAGGCTGGCGGCTTGACTCAACGGATGATGAAGTGGTTGTATTCTTTTCAGACGATCGCAATGTATTAAAGGAAGGAAGTATACATGTACGGAAATAACAGACACCATGGCAGAGGCGGCGGGCATCGCGGCCAGGACAGGATGATGGGGCGTTCCCTCGTGCGGATGATGCAGCCAGCCATGCTGATCCTGTTGAATCGCGGCCCTGTACACGGCTATGCTCTGATGGATCAATTGACTGAGGAGTTTTCTATTCCAGTAATGAATCCCAATCAGGTTTACCGTGCTTTGCGTCATTTGGAAGGGGTAGGTGCGATTGAATCGGATTGGGATCAGGATGAGAGCCAGGGGCCGCCGCGTCGGGTTTACCGCCTGACAAGCGATGGCCATGAAATGCTGGATTTTTGGGTCAAGGATCTGGAAGAAACACGCTCGATTCTGGATCGTATTTTGAAAGCGTATCAAGAGGATGTTTCATAAAAGAGGGGATGTTTACCTCATATCGAATCAGTAAGAATATTATTCACAAAAAAGGAGAAAATCAAATGGCAGGTGGAGATAAAACAGGACCGCGTGGAGAGGGTCCATTAACAGGACGACAGGCAGGATATTGTAGTGGTGAGGAACAACCCGGTTTTCGCAGACCACGCTTCGGCTTCGGGCGCGGGCAAGCGTTTGGCCGGCGGCGGGGTTTCTGGCCGCAGCGTTATGCTGAACAGGATGTTGAGCAGGGGAGCTCCCTTTTGAAAGAGGTCAAAGACTTGAAAGATTTGATTTCGAATTTACAGCGCAAAGTCGATGATCTTGAGAAGAAGGACTAAGCTATCCCTGTCGAGAATTGATGGTATGCACAGCAGTGCTGTGTCATACTCATTTTAATAACTGTGAACGACCCAGGCCGAGGGGTATGGGTCGTTCAGCTTTATGTGGACAGATTATGGAGTATCAATTCTTCGTATAGCCACTATAAAAAGCCATCTGTGAATAAAAAAGCTGCCAGGATAGCAGCCTTTTATCCTGAATACCAAATGAGGCGAATCTTAATAAATATTAATGTTTAACCATGTATAGAAACTTGACGCTTGAAAAATTCTAATATACAATCAAAAGTGTTGTGTGAGTTAGAAAACGTTTATTAATTGGTAATTATTTCCTTCTACTTGGAAAGAGCGAATCCTTCCATCGAATTATGAATTGTTCTCATTGGGGGGGCAAGATATTATGAGAGACAGCACAACACACCGTAATACATAGTATGCTTAAAAACTGGGTATGATTCTTGCTGCTGGTTATTGTGGCTTGTATTTTTTGCAGGTAAATTTTTTAATTCTAGAACAAAGGCCTTCTTGGCTTTTAAACACTTTTTCTTACAGGAATGTGATCATGCAAGATTACGCTTATGAGATGCAGGAACAAGATGATGCAGAAACCATCCGCGATTATTTAAGGTTGTTCTGGCGGTGGGCATGGTTGATCATCCTGGCCGGGATTTTGGCAGGGGCAGCCAGTTTTATGGTCAGTGTGCGCATGGAACCCGTCTATGAGGCGAAGTCCACCATTCTGGTCAGCGAAGCTTCGGGGACCAGCACCACAGATTATTCTTCCTTGATGGCCAGTGAGCGCTTGACCAGCACCTATTCTGAGATGATGACCAGCGAGACGGTGCTGATTGAGGTATCGCAACTGCTGGGCCTGAATATTCCGTTGATCGACCTGGCTGAAATGATCAGCGTGGCGCCGGTGCGGGATACGCAGTTGGTTGAATTGTCGGTCAAGTCGACCAATCCGGAAGAAGCAGCACGCATTGCCAATTCGCTGGTGGGGGTATTCACCGGCCAGGTGCAAGCCATTCAATCCAGCCGCTATTCACAATCGAAAGAAAGTTTGCAAGCACAGTTAACGGAGATGGAGCGCCAGATCCAGGAGTTTAACGACCAACTGGACGCAGCCACGGAAGCGGACGAAAAAGATCGCCTGGACGCCAAAGTGAGCCAGTATCAGCAGATTTACAGCAATCTCCTGATGAGCTTTGAACAGGTGCGTCTGGCTGAGGCCCAATCCAGTTCAAGCATTTCGCAAATTGAGCCGGCTTCTGTGCCATACATCCCGGTCAGTCCGAAGGTGCTGCGCAATACGGTGCTTGCCGTGGCTGTGGGGATGATGCTGGCTGCCGGCGGGCTGGTGGCGCGCGAGGCCCTGGACGATACCATCAAAACCCCGCAGGATGTGCAACGCATTTTGGGGCTGCCGGTGCTGGGCATGATTGCGCGCAATACGATACCTGATCCCTATCTGATCACGGATTATCAACCGCGCTCGCCGGTGTCTGAAGCCTACCGTATGCTGCGCACCAATATCCAGTTTGCCAATATCGAAACGCCGGTGCAGACCCTGCTGGTGACGAGCGCCGAGCCGCTGGAAGGCAAGACTACCATCTCCGCCAATCTGGCCGTGGTCAATGCACAGAACGGCAGGGATGTGACCCTGATCGACTGTGACTTGCGGCGTCCCACCATCCACAAGCGTTTCAGGCTTTCCAATAAAGTCGGGTTCAGCACCTTGTTCATCAGCACCCTGGATGCTTTGGATACGATCCGTCAGGTGACGAAGATCCCGCATCTTTCTATCCTGACCACCGGACCGCTCCCGCATAATCCGGCTGA
>JAIOTF010000068.1 GCA_021107195.1 Anaerolineaceae bacterium
TTCTACCTTTTTTCATGCGTAAGCCCTGGGGGAAGAAGTGTTTGAGAGAAAATGCTCTGATTTGATGGTATGTTACTTGCGCGCATCGACCAAAGCCAGTTTCTCTTTGGGGGAAAGGAAGGCGACTTTCAAGGCATTGCGCTGCGTCAAACGGATCATCTCCTGCGAAAGGCCCGCTGCCGGCGCCGCAACCTCGTATTCATGATGCAGATCAATGCCGCTGATGCCGGGGTCATCTGTATTGAGGGTGGCCAATAACCCAAGCCGCAAGAATTCCCGCAGGGGGTGCGCCGCGTAGCTCTCCACCACGCTGGTCTGCACATTGCTGGTCAGGCTGACCTCGATACCAATCTTGTGTTCGAGAAGGTAATCCACCAGCGCAGGGTCTTCAAGCGCATGGGTAGCGTGACCAATGCGCACCGCTTTAAGATCGCGCAGCGCCTGCCAGACACTCTCCGGACCGTCAACCTCTCCAGCGTGCACAGTGATCTGCCAGCCGGCATTGCGGCCCTTTGCGAAATGATCGGCAAATAATTGTGCCGGAAAATTGATCTCATCCCCGGCCAGGTCGAGAGCAACGATATGCTCCTTCTGAGTGAGGAGGGCATCCAGCTCTTTCCAGACAACCTCTACACCATAAGTGCGGCTGAGAATGCCAATTATATTGGCCTTGACCCCAAAATCACGCTCTCCCGCCTGCACCCCGTCGACTACGGCCTCCACCACAGCCGCCGGATCAAGGTGATTAGTTTCAGCCATAAACCAGGGACTGAAACGCAGTTCTATATACGCCATTCCCTCCCGGTCCGCATCCTCCACATTTTCATAGGCGATGCGCCGTACGGCGTCCATATCCTTGAGGATCGCCATCGGCCAACGGAATTTTTCAAAAAAGTCCAGCAAGCCGGGCTGGGGCTCTGTGATCTGCACAAATGGCCTTAAGCCCTCCAGATCAGTGGCCGGCAGCGGCAGGCAGTACTTCAGACCAAGTTCCAGCACAGTCTCCAAACGCACATTGCCATCCAGATGGCGATGCAATTCAACCAGCGGGAATGATGTATCGATCATAAGCGCTCTCCTTAACGTGAGCTTATTATACAGTTTTGCGCTAAAATCTTTAAGAGAACTGCATTGTCAATTCTGCCCAAAGGAGGGAGACGATGACAATCCCAATCTATCAAGTGGACGCTTTCACCCATAAGCCTTTCAGCGGCAATCCGGCTGCAGTTTGTTTGCTGCCATCTGAACAGCCAGATGACTGGATGCAATCCCTGGCGCGTGAGATGAATCTTTCGGAAACAGCCTTCCTGCTGCCAGAGGCGGACGGCTATCGGCTGCGCTGGTTTACGCCGGCGATCGAGGTTGACCTGTGCGGCCATGCCACCCTGGCCAGCGCCTTTGTGCTGGCTCAGCGCGGCGGCCTGCCCGTCGGGCAAACCATGAAATTTTTCACCCGCAGCGGTTTGCTGACCGCCGCCCGCCGCGGCAAAAGGATCGAACTGAATTTCCCGGCTCGCCCCACCTGTCCAGGCAAAGCACCATCCGCATTGTTGGATGCGCTGGGACTGCGTCAGGAGGATGTCCTGGCGGCAGAAGACTCGAATGGCCGGGTTTTGATTGAAGTAAATGGGGAAAATGTCGTGCGCCAGCTCAAACCGGATTTTTCCAAACTGGCGGCGGCGGACACAGGACAAGGAGTGATCGTTACCAGCCGGAGTAAAGAAGAAAAATACGATTTCATATCGCGCTTCTTTGCACCGTATGCCGGCATCAACGAAGATCCGGTAACCGGATCAGCGCACTGCTGTCTGGCCCCCTACTGGGCTGCGCGCCTGGACAAGATGATTATGTCTGCCTATCAGGCCTCTGCCAGAGGCGGTGAGCTGGAAGTGGAACTGGCGGGAGAACGGGTCTTATTGCGCGGTCACGCGGTGACCATATTCAGAGGAGAATTAACTGCCTGAAAGCCCGCACAAGTCTTCACTTACCCGCCATAGTCGGCGGGCAATTTCCCGGTTATACGAGAGACGGTGCGAGCGTTTCTGTACCTTGCCAGAGAAATACTGGCCGGTGATGCCTTCCACTTCTTCGGCAGCGGCCAGATGCACCAATGGTGCAGCACCTTGTTCCATAGGGACCGCAAAAACTTCCAGGGCGCGCAACAGGCTGTTAAAGAATCCGGTATCATTATTTTGAAGATTGGTCTTGACCAAACCAGGATGTACTGCATTGACCGTGACGCCTTTGCCCTCTAAACGGCGGGCCAGTTCATAGGTGAAATAGATCAAAGCCATCTTGGAGCGCGAATAAGCCATCCAGCCAGAGTAAGCTTTCTCACTTTGTAAATTACTAAACGGCAGCCTGCCCCAGATATGCGCCATGGAAGAGACATTCACAATACGTGCCGGCGCGCTGTCCTGCAGCATATCCAACAGCAAGTTGGTTAACAAGAATGGCGCCAGATAATTGACAGCAAAAGTGCGTTCAAAACCATCCACTGTAGTATAGCGCTGTGAGTAAAAGCCCCCTGCGTTGTTGACCAATACATCCAGCCGCGCGTAGCGCGCCTTGCATTCATTGGCCATGCGGCGCACCTCTGCCAGAGAGGACAGATCCGCTAATAACGACTCTACGGCCAGATTGCCGCTCTCCCGGCGGATGCACTCCACAGCAGCCCCGGTTTTATGTGGGTTGCGTCCGGCGACAATAACCCGCATCCCCTGGCAGGCCAGGCACATAGCAGCCTCCCGACCAATACCGGAGGTAGCGCCGGTGATCAAAATAGTTTTCTGATGAGCTACTGAAACGCGTGCAGCATGCATGCTGCCCCCTCCTAAATCGTTGTCAATCCGCAATCAGAAGGCGGCTTATGCGTTTTCGCCGTCCTTTTTATGTTTCCTTTCAGCGACTTTGGTCAAACTTTTGAACAAGTGTCCGGTTAATACCAGAATTCCGCCGACAATACCCGCCATGGCCCCAAAAATCAATGACTCACGCGGACCAAACATCGGCTGCACATCCCCTTCCACCTTGCCCGCCACCAGGAAAACAATATTGCTGTTCTCGGCCTTGACTTTGCGCGCACCCACCAGCCCGGCCACAGATTTGTCCATGATCACGTTGCCGCGGGAAAAAATGCCCTGCGACCGCGAGAGTTCCATATTGACCCCATCATCGGCCACAATGCCGCCGATGGCAGAGGCTTTAACTTGCGCATCCCCTGTTTTCACCAGCCCCAAAGCGCCATAACTGACCTCCAGATCCTGACTGGTGGACTGGGCCATCGCCCCAAAACAAACATCCGCTTTCCCTGTATTGATTGTTTGGACTGCGCTCTGGTGCAGATCAACTTGCTGTGCCTGAATGCTGCCAACACTGCCCCGAACGACATCCACAACATCATCAACGATCTGTACTTTTTCCTGTGAGGTCTTGTTTTCAATCCCTCCGGACGGCATAACTTCGGAAGCCATTTCGTTTTCAATACGTTCTTCGCTCACGTCAAATCCCTCCCAAAAATAATACCAGGCAGGTCGCCTGAAAAATAATCAATGTTCTGTTTTCAGTATAGCACTATTCGGCGAAACCAATCCATGTTTGAAACCGAAGACAGGACAGGTCAACACAATTCTAACATTCGTTCTTGCGGCGCATAGTGTACACAGGTTATTGAAAAGCAACCCGAATTCAAGCCGTCAAAAAACGCTGTTTTTCCCATATATAATCAAAGTCTATTGAATTATAAAAGTTGGCAAGCCGGTTACGCCGTTAGACAAATAAAAGAAGAGAACATGGCAGATACAGAGCGATACAGCATTGTTTGGCAGGAGTGCGGCGCAAACAGTCGCATCGCTGAACGCTTTTTTATTCCTGGCTATGAGGGATACCTGCCATTTTTTGTCTGGGGTGATGAACTTGACGCCCTGGAAAAGAAGGAAAAGGTCGAGTTGCGAGAGGAGCATCTCCTCAAAGGCATTCTTTATGGGCTGTATGAATTCGACCATCATCCCAAATACTGGCATCAGGAAACAGACAGGAGAACATTACTTTACCTTCTGGATGTCCTTGCAAATGGTTTCAGGATTGACGATCCTGAAACCATGATTCTCGATGTCGCCTCCAGCGTAAGAGAGAAAAACGGCAGTGGAGCAAGCCGGATCATCCTGGAAACCGGTAAAGATCTGATCCCGCAATCATCAAAAATTAAGAGTGATCTCATTTGTGACCTTTGGGCTGTTATTTCTGAGAATGAAAAGGAACGTGGTCTATTTAGAGAAATCATCAAACTGGTTGAGCAGATAAATTTTTTAGAAATCCACTCGAACGCCAAAGAAGTAGTTTGCTACTATGGGCTGTGCGCAATGATATTTCTCGGAAATGATATTACAGATTATCTCCCGAAATACATATACCCAAACGTAGCAATGCCTCAACTGAAAAATAATATTATGGCACTCCTGGAAAATCCGGATGATTTCAGTCCGGCAAACCTGAAAATTAGCTGACAGTCGCTGCTGTCTGACCTGTCACGCCCCCTTCTTGCGCATCATACTCTTCGGATTCTCGGGAGCAGCAAAACCATGCCGCGCATATAACCCGTGGGCGTCGCGGGTGGCCAAAATGCCGCTTAACTTCTCCAACTGCGGCGCATGAACAATACACTCCACCAGCCACTTGCCAAGGGCTTTGCCGCGGTGCTCTTCCAGAATGAATACATCCGCAAGCCAATACATGGTGGCAAAATCGGTGACCGCCCGAGCAAAGCCGACTTGTGCACCATCCGGGGCAAACATCCCAAAACAAAGTGAGTTCTCCAGGCTGGCCGCGATCACTTCTTTCGGGCGGTCAGCCGCCCAATAAGATCGGGAGAGATAGCCATGGATCACATCCAGGGAAAGCAGTTCCCGATCCGTACAAATGTAATACCAATCTTCCCGGTTTACGCGCATTTACATCTACCTTTTCAAATCGGCCCAGGTTTTTCCTTGCCCCGTTCAAATAAGGATGATTGGCCGGGAGCAAGGCTTCCAAATTCTGCAGCGCCTGACGGTAGGCATCTGCGGCCCCAGGCAAGTCTTTCATCTTTTCCAGCACTACGCCCAGATTGTTCCAATCGCGGGCCAATGCCTGATGCGGTTCACCTAATGCGGCACGATCAATATCCAGCGCCCGACGGTAAACCGCTTCTGCAATTGGCAAGTCCCCCTGCGCCTGCACCACGCTTCCCAATCGATTCAAAAAAGCTGCGGTTTGTGGGTGGTTGGCACCAAACTGTTTTTCACCAACTGCTGCCATGCGCTCCAAACAGCGACGGGCTGAGTCCAATTCCTTCAACTGAACCAGCACCTGACTGAGATGGTTCAAATCCTCGATCACATCCAGGCTTTCAGGCCCAAAAGCAGCCTCGTCAATCTCCAACACACGTTGGTAAAGGTCTCGTGCTGCTTCCAGCGTGCCCATCTCCACCAACAGGCCGGCGATGCGGTTCAAATCAATCGCAACCTGGGGATGATCCGGACCCAGGGCTGCATCATCATTCTTTAAGGCCAGTTCAAAATGCTGTCGTGCAGCCGGGAAGTCTTGTAATTGCTGCAACACTACTCCAAAATTCCCGGCATCAACGGCAGTTTCTGGTGAATCCAGACCAAAGACCGTTTGACTGATGCGCAAAGCGCGCTCAAAAAGCGGGCGAGCGGCGTCAAAGTCCTGCATGCGGCACAGAACATTACCCAAATAGCGGGCATCGGCAGCGACCTCCTTACTTTCCGGTCCAAAAATATCCTCATCCAGAGTCAATGCCTGCTCAAAGGCCGCTTTGGCCCCTTCCAGGTTGCCTGCTTCCATCATCGCCAGGCCAGGGTTCTTCTCGGGTTGGATGTTGTTTGTTTGCTCCATAAACTCTCCTGCTGCCGTCTTGTTCAGGCATCCTTCCAAGTGATCCTCCTGCAACTCAGCCCAGGCGGCAGCCTGTGGTCAGCTCGGTCTGAGTATACGTTTATGAAATAGGCTGCTCTTGGCATCCTGATCAAACCTGGAAATCATTCATCATTTCCGCAATATTAATTCTCTTAACCTCAACTGGCCGCTCATGCTGCCGGGCTGTTAATGGTATCCGATAATCTCTTTTCTTACAAATGCAGAAGAAGGATTGAACAAGTGGAAATTGGTTGGTCAGGATATTTTCTTTGCGCCTTCGCACCGCGGGCTTTGCGTGAGAAAAAGAAACGAAGCCAACCTGTAACTCTAACCCCTCCCTTGTTTCCTAATACTAATCCTCTGCCTGGATTGTGCTATAATCATGCGCACCATACCAAATCAATTACGGATACCCCTTAATGCAATTTTTGATCACAGGAGCAGCCGGTTTTCTGGGACAAGGTCTGGCAAACCGTCTTGTGCAGGACGGGCACGCAGTGCGTGCGTTGGACGATCTTTCCACCGGCGACCCTTCGACACTTTCACCTGACATTCATTTTACCCGCGGCGACGTCAATGACCGCCCTAAATTCTGGACTCTGCTCCAGGATGTGGACTGTGTCTATCATCTGGCAGCACGGGTATTGGTCCCCGAGTCGGTGCTCTATCCCCGGGATTATGATACCGTCAACGTAGGCGGCACCGTTACTCTGATGGAAGCCATGCGGGATGTGGGCGTGCGGCGGGTGGTGTTCATTTCCTCCGGGGCAATCTACGGCGAACAAACCGAGCAGCCGCTGCGGGAAGATATGCGCCCCAATCCGCGCTCGCCCTATGCAGTATCGAAACTTGCCGGAGAATATTATGTGCGCACGATCGGCAACCTGTGGGGAATTGAGACGGTCTGCTTGCGGGTGTTCAACGCCTACGGGCCAGGACAGCAGATGCCGCCGACTTACACGCCGGTGATTCCCAACTTCCTGAGACATGCTACACGCAACGGGACAATCGTGGTCAACGGAGATGGCAGCCAGACGCGAGATTATGTCTACAAGGACGATGTGGTCAACGCCATGGCGGCGGCAGCCACCGCCCCCGAAGCCAATCAGCAGATCATCAATGTCGGCAGCGGGATAGAAACCAGCGTAAGTGAGCTGGCCCGCCTGGTGAAGGCAGCCACCGGCACAGAGCCGGAGATCGTTTATAACCCTCGCAACGCAGGCGGGGTTGAACGAATGTGCGCCGACCTGACGCTGGCCAAAAAACTACTCAATTACCAGCCGTTGGTCTCACTCAAAGACGGCCTGGGCATGACGCTGGAACAGGACGAACGCCTGCAAAAACAACAAACACAAACCAACGCCTGACGGCCCCGGCAGGGAACTGAAAAATCAAACGCAGATGCGGCCTGGCCGCATCTTTTGTGTCATTGGCAAAAATTATCATTAGGAGCATAATCTGACAGGCGAAACGATCCTTCCCGCTGCATTTTATGATCGCCCCGTGCTGGATGTAGCACATGATCTGCTGGGGCGGCGGCTGGTGCGCTTGTTGGATGGACAGCGCATCAGCGGTTTGATCGTTGAAACAGAAGCTTACCGCGGCGAAGAAGACCTGGCATGCCACGCGCGCGCCGGGCGAACCCCGCGCACGGCGGTAATGTACGGTCCGCCGGGCCAGGCGTATGTTTATTTCACCTATGGAATGCATTGGCTGCTGAACTGCGTCACCGGGCCGGAAGGCTTTCCGGCAGCGGTGCTGATCCGGGCAATCCTGCCACAGGAAGGATTGGAAGTGATCGCCGCCAGGCGGGCCGGACGGCCGCGGCGGGCTTGGTGCAACGGCCCAGCCAAACTGTGCCAGGCGTTGTCCATCGACGGCAGTCACAACGACTCCCCGCTGTGGGATTCCACCGGAGCACTATGGCTGGAAAAAGGCCAACCGATAACAGAGGAGCAAATCAAATATACGCCGCGCATCGGGATTGACCGGGTGCCCGAGCCCTGGCGCAGCATCCCCTGGCGGTTTGTTATGAATGGAACACTCAATGAACAAGGTTGATACAGGAGGAACTGAGATGAGCCGTTTGGATGAATTTGAAGCCTATCGCAGCCAGATGAATGATCGCATTCTGGAAATCAATCATCTGGGAATCAAACGCTTTTTCAACCTGGACACCAAAGCATACGAAGACGGCGCACTGGACAGCCGCACCAAAGAATTGCTGGGATTGGTAGCCTCGATGGTGCTGCGCTGCAACGACTGCATCGACTATCACATCCTGCAATGTATCAAGGCAGGCTGGAACGACGATGCACTGTACGACGCCTTCAACGTGGCGCTGGTGGTCGGGGGGAGCATTGTCATCCCACACCTGCGGCATGCGATAGAAACGCTGGATCTGTGCCGGAAGAAGGCTGGGGAAGATTGATAGCTCGGTTGAAACAACGATTATCAGCAGGCATTAAATTAATCTGTATACAACAACAATCTCCTGCATATTTTGGTTATGCGGGAGATTGATTTAAAAAGAAGTGAATCAAGATGAAGCTAGATCACTGCTCTGAGGCAACATCCAATGACTCAATCGACTTCAATCAGCATGATTTTTACAGGAACGGCTGGAAAATGCCTTTTTAACCGCTCAATATCGTATACAAACTGCTCTCCATAAGAAACCCCGCTGGACATTTCCTTGTGTAAAGAGTGGCATGGAACAATTTCAATTCCAACATCAGCTTTATTTTCGTTCTTGGATTAATATCCGTACTCTCTGAGCAAGAATTGGGAACTGAGTAATTGATATGAATCGACCAGCACAAGGACCATCAACCCTAATGAAACAAAATCAAGCGCACGGAAAGAACGATAAACGGGTTTTAATGCCCACTTTTGTTTGGTCAGAACAGAAAAAACAGCATAATAAAACGGCAAATATAATCCCATGACAAAACGAGGGCCTTTGTCGATGGCTGTATACCAGCTAAACAACAAAAAATAACCCACAAAAAAACATACACTGAATAAAACCGCCCCTTTATATTTGGCTATAAAATGTCTGTAATCCTTGATGCCCCAAATAACACCCAGAAACAGGATAAACAACAACAAAAGAGGGTAACTAAATTGATTATATGGTTTCGAAACAAGATGAATCTGCCACCCGATACCATTCAACAAACGACCCGCGATCTGACCAAGCGTATGCGTCTTCAAATAAGATACCGGCCCAATATGGGCATCATCCAGCAATTGGCGCAAATTTGAATACTGATTTGCCAATTCCTTGTAATCCTTCCAGGAATCCATCCACATCACAATACTGGTGTTCACATTTCTAAAAAACCCGCCAAACACAATCCTGTTTTGAATTCCAAACGGCAGGATAATCACAAAAAAAACGACAACAACAAGCACTCCCCCAAATACCAATTGGGTGATTTGGGATGTTTTCAGATGATGATTTTTTGCTTTGGATTGGTAAACTTCCCACAGAATTCCTGCCGTGCCTGTTGCAATAAAAATCATCAATGCGGGAAGTACCGAGGCTTTGGTAAGAAAAGTTAATCCGGTAAATATCCCGGTCAATATAGCCAACGGGATAGATGGTCGCCTGAACATTTTCACCATGCAGATAAAGCTTACAAA
>JAIOTF010000414.1 GCA_021107195.1 Anaerolineaceae bacterium
AAGTGGAAAAGACCGGCGTGCCGGTGGGCACGGTGGTGCGGGTGGAGGATTTGTTCTTCAATGTGCCCGCCCGCTTGAAGTTCCTGAAATCAGATGCCACCGAACGGGGGCGGATCAGTGCGCTGGTGACGCGTTATGCGCTGGCGTATGCAGACGTTCGTTTCCGGTTGGTATTCAATGGCAAGCCCAGTTTGCAGACCAGCGGCAATGAGGACCGCCGGGAAGTCCTGACCCATTTGCTGGGACTGGACGAGGCACGTCAGATGCTGGCGGTCCAGCTTTATGACCCCAATTTGCAGATCGAGGGCTTCATCAGCCCGATCACGCTGACGCGGGCGACGCGCCGCGAATTAACTTTCTTTGTGAATGGACGCTGGGTGCAGGATGCTTCTCTGCGCACGGCGGTTTTGAAGGCGTACCGGCAGTATCTGCCGGTGGGGCGTTATCCCCTGGCGGTGATCTTCCTCAAGATCGACCCGCAAGACGTTGATGTGAATGTGCACCCGGCCAAGGCAGAGGTGCGTTTCCGGCAGTCTGCCCCGGTATTCAATGCGGTGCAGCGGGCGGTGCGGCGCGGGTTATTGGCGTATACGCCGGCACCGGTATCACCGCAATCGACCTGGCAGGCGAGGCCTGCGGGGCATGCGCCGGGGGCTTCACAGCAGCAGATTGACCCGAGCTGGGGCATGGCGGCTGACGCGGGTGGGCCTCGGCTTCGACAAGCTCAGTCTGCGCCGATGCAGCCAACATCACAGCCTGTGCTGCCGGCAGAAGACCTTCCGTTGCTGCGCCTGGTGGGGCAGGTGGGGGCAACTTACCTGGTCGCGGAAGGGCCTGATGGTCTGTATCTGATCGACCAGTATACGGCACATCATCGCGTGTTGTATGAATTGCTGCTGGCAAAAGAATCACAAAAAGCGGACGCGCGAGCACAAACCCTGCTGGAGCCGGTGGTTTTGCAGCTTTCTGCGCAGGCAGCGAACATGGTAGAATCGAATAGCGATTTATTTGGAGAATTTGGATTTAAAATTGAGGCTTTTGGCCCGAACATTTTCCGCCTGCACACGATCCCGGCCTTCCTGGCAGGTAAAGACCCCATGGCTTTTATGCAGGGATTGTGTGAGGCGCTTGAAAACGATGACACAGACGTATCAGTGAATATGAAAATGAAGCTGGCTGCAAAAGTCAGTCGTCAGGCAGCGATCAAAGGGGGACAGGTGCTCAGCAGGGAAGAGCAGCAGGCTTTATTGAATGATCTTGTGGCTTGCCAATCACCCCGTACCAGCCCGGACGGGCGGCCAACCATGATCCATCTCTCGGTGGATCTGCTGGATCGGCAATTTGGCCGCCGGACCCAAAGATGAATACGGTGATCGTGGTAGTTGTTGGGAAAATCGCCGGATGAGAAAATAAATGGAGGTCTTATTATGCAAATTGTAACGGATGATGGTGTCGATCTGGCACCGCAGCAAAAAGAAGGATTGGATCTGCACTTTGTGCCGCTGAATTTCATGTTGGATGGTGTAACGTATCAAGGCGGCGATGATATGCCGCCGAAAAAATTCTATGAGATGTTAACTGAGGCTGAAAATCTGCCAACAACGTCACAGCCTTCGCCGGCCGAGTTTGCAAAGGTGTACCGCGAGCTGGCAAAGAAAGACCCGGATATCCTTTCCATTCACATTTCTTCTGGCTTGAGTGGTACCTATAATTCGGCGCAACTGGCGAAGGAGATGGTGCCGGAAGCCAACATCACCCTGCTTGATACAAAAACCGTATCTTGCCCATCGGCCTGGCAGGTACTGGCAGCCGCCAGGGCTGCCAAGGCGGAATGGCCGTTGGAGATGGTTTTGTCGCTGGTGAATTCCATCAGCCAGAAAACAGATGCCATCTTTACTGTGGGGCGTTTGAAGTATCTGGTGCATGGCGGCCGGGTTGGGCATCTGAAGGGGCTGCTGGCTGCAATGCTGAACATTAAGCCTATCCTGGGGATTGACAAGACCACTGGGAAGTTTAATGAACGCGGCAAGCAGCAGACAGTGAAGCGCTCCATTCGGGCGATGGTTGATCAAATTGCGAAGGTGTATCCTGAAGGATCTCCGCTGCGTGTACAAACCATGCATGGCAATATTCCGGAGAGTGTGGAACTTCTGCATGGATTGGTGGACGACAGGTTTGAATGCCATTGGGAGCCGACTGTGCAGATTGCGCCGGCGTTGGGCGCGCATGTCGGACCGACCATGGTCGGGGTCTGTTTTGGCCCCCTGGAGGCGTATGACGATATTCCCTGATTGATGGGATGATAAACATCGAGCGGCTCCCCGCATGCAGAGAGCCGCTTTTGTATTTAAAACCGCTCATTTCGACAGGCTCAGTGAGCGGTTTGGGGTTTTTCTTGTTAATACGTTGATTAATTGTGTTTGATGGGAAGCATGACGGTGAAAATCGTTCCTGCATCGACCTTGCTCTGGGCTTTGATCTTTCCGCCATGACTATCAATGATGTATTTGGAAATCGACAGCCCCAGGCCTGTGCCCTCGGCTTTGCGTTCGATGTTCTGTGAGCGGAAGAATTTGGTGAAGAGCATGGGCAGTTCATCCTCCGGGATGCCGACACCGGTATCTTCTACCGAGAGGATCAGGTAGTTGTTTTCGGGGTAGGCACGAATAAAGATGTGACCCTGTTCGCGGTTGTATTTGATGGCATTACTCAACAGATTCAGGATAACCTGTTTGAGTTTGTCCTGGTCTGCCTCGATGGTTGGCAAGTCGGTTGCCAGATCGAGTATGATTTCAATCTTCTTCTCGGCAGCCTTGGGCGTATTGATTTCAACACATTCCTTGAGCAGCTCGCGCATATCAACCTTGGAAGGGTGAAAGATGGCACGACCGGATTCGAGACGGGCAACATCCAGGAAATTGGTGGTTAATCTGGTCAGGCGGGTGGCTTCTTCCTGAATTGTGACCGCCAGGTCCATGCGCTCTTCGTCAGAGACTTCGGGCTGCTGGAGGAGATAGGAGATCGTACTGATGGATGTTAAGGGGGTGCGCAGCTCATGCACCAGTTCGGCGATATGATCGGCTTGCTGGAACAAGCGCGAATTCTCAATGGCGACCGCAGCCTGGGCGCTGAGCACCATTAAGGTGTCCTGGTCTTCCTGCGTAAAATTACTCTCGATCTTGTTGAGTACTTCCAGTACGCCAATCAGCTTGTTTTTGGTGATCATCGGGGTGGCGATGATGTTGCGCGTTTTGAAGTCCAGGGTTTTTTCCACATTCTTAAAGAAGCGCTGGTCCTTGTGGACATCGGGGACGATCAAAGGCAGACGGTTTCGGCAGACCCATCCGGCGATGCTTTCTCCGGGTACGACAATGCCGCGCATGATGGTTTCGTTCTCAGGG
>JAIOTF010000172.1 GCA_021107195.1 Anaerolineaceae bacterium
CGCAGGCCGCCGCCGACACACAGGGGAATGAAAATTTCGCGGGATGTCCTCTCAACGATATCGAGGAGACTGTTGCGGCCATAGAGGCTGGCGACAGCATCCATATAGATCAATTCATCAGCGCCGTTGTGGTAATAATGACGGGCAAAATCTTCCGGCTTGCCCATCACGCGCAGCCCTTCGAAATGAATGCCCTTGACCAGGTTTGGCCCTTTAATGTCCAGTTTTGGGATGATACGAACGCTCATACCATTATATCTCTTCCATTAATCTGATGTTTGCATGGGCCGGGCCGGAACGCCAACCACGCAAGTGTCTGGCAGCACGTCCTTGACGACCACCGCTCCCGCCCCAACGATGGCATTTTTACCTATTTTAATACCCTGGCGCACAACTGCGCCAGTGCCGATATGCGCGCCTTCCCCCACCTGAATGGTACCGGAGAGATGTGCGCCAGTGGCAACATGAACATGATCGCCAATCTGGCAATCATGTTCGATGATCGCGCCACTATTGATGATCACGTTCTCGCCAATCACAGCGCCGGCATTGACAATGCTGCCGGGCAGAAACTGGCTACCCCGCCCCAACCGGGCATGAGGCGACAAAATCGCCGTCGGATGACGCACCGAGAGGACATCCAGTCCTTGATCGAGGCCATAGTGAAACAAACGCTGTCGGATGCGGCTGTCACCCACTGAGCCCAGGCCGACCACGAAACTGTCTACACCCTGGTTTGCCAAACCGGGTAAAAGATCATCACCACCCAGTACGGGCACGCCAAAAATATCCAAACCCCAAAGGGTTTCATCGGGCACGAGAATGCCATACAGCTCCACCTGTTTGGTTAGCTGGAGGGCATCAATCAACACTCTGGCATGGCCGCCGCCACCGAAAATGACACACCGTTGCATGCGTTTACCCACTCCCCTCACCAGTGAACGGAAGATCATAAAATCGTTTGATGATTAACTTCTCATCCAGCGGGACTTCCCGCAGGCGGGAAACGATGCGCTGTGCCGCCTGACCATCGCCATAAGAATTCTGCATCCCTTGCAATGACTGACGCAAGGCAGACGAAACAGCCCGTTGAATGCCGTCCAAAATTTCCGAATGATCATACCCCACATCGAGAACATTAATCCCGCTCACACGGCCGCCCTGACGGGTGCCGATGTTGACCACGGGCAGTTCAAAAGAAGCGGCTTCAATGATCCCGCTGGAAGAATTGCCCACCATAGCAGCGGCAAACTTCATCAGACTGAAATAGCCCTGTGTACCAAGATTCTCCACAGCCTGGGCGGTTTGAAGATGTACACCCACATAGGCAGCAATCTTCTGACGGATCACGCTGTTGCCGGTGTCGGCATTGGGCAAGGTAAAGATCACCGGATAGCCGGAAGCATCCAATGCCTGAAGCAGTTCACTGATCTGGTTTTCCACCTGGGTATATTCGAGGGTAACGGGATGAAAAGTGACCAATAATGGCGGTTCATCTATTCGCAAGCCGAAGCGCTTTTCCAACTCGGTGACGCTCAAGAGAGACACGGTATTGAGATTATCCAGTCCCGGCGCACCGGAAACGATGACCCGCCAGGGCTCTTCGCCCAACTGGATCACCCGCCGGGCATACCGTTCGGTAGACGTGAAATGCAGGTGGCTGAGTTTGGTAATGGCATGGCGCAGTGCTTCATCCATCGCGCCCTCAGTCACCTCGCCGCCATGAATGTGCGCGACAGGGATATTGAAAGGCAGGGCTGCCAAAGCAGCAGCGTGCATCTCGAAGCGGTCACCGAGAACGAGGAGGATATCAGGGCGGCTATGTGCATACGCTTGTGCAAAACCAATTGTGCCCAACCCCATCGACTTGGCGACGCCTTCGGGAGAATCGGAGGAGAGCAGCATCTCAACCCGCTCGTCGACAGCAAAGCCCTCGTCTTCAATGGCTTGCACGGTTGCGCCGTAGTGCGGCGAGAGGTGCATGCCGGAAACGATGAGATACAGTTCCAGCGCCAGGTCCTGGCGAATGGCCTCCAGCACCGGCCGGTAGATACCGAAATCCGAGCGGCCAACGGTGACAACGCCAATTGTCCTCATACCATGTCCTCCCAGGTAAAGAGCTGTCCGGCAGCAATTTCCTGTTTTATGCGGCGGCCAATCAACTCTTGGCGCAGGGCCGGCGGCAGGCCGGTTCCCGGGCGGCGGACAGCGACAAATTCCGCTGTCAAAACTGTCCCGGCCGGAATGTCACAGGCAGCGACTAGGCTCTTGCGGGCCACATCGGCGGTATTCCGCTCGCTCGGTGTGGGCAGCTTGCGTCCATCGCCGAGGGCGGCCTGGACACGGCGCATGCCCTGTGCCAGGCGCTGCAACTCGTCCGACTCCAGCGAAGCACAATGATCCGGCCCGGGCAGACTGCGGTCGAGGGTAAAATGTTTCTCGATCACGGCAGCGCCGAGAGCGACAGCGACGAGGGGCATTTCGATGCCTTCCGTGTGGTCAGAGAAGCCAACCGGCACCCCAAAAGCGGCTTCAAGGGTGTGCATGGCACGCAGATTCAATTCCTCGGGCGGGGCGGGGTACTGGCTGACGCAGTGCAGCAGCACCAGCGGCGGGTTTCCGGCTGCGGCAATGGTCTGAACAGCGGCCTCCACCTCACCCAGACTGGACATGCCCGTAGAAAGGATGACCGGCCGGCCTTTGCGGGCAACGTATGCCAGATAAGGATGATTGGTGATTTCTCCTGAGGGAATCTTGTAGGCAGGTACGTCGAGACTTTCCAGCAAATCTGCGCTGGTTTCATCAAAGGGGGAGGAAAGAAAAAGCACCCCTTTTTGCTGGCAGCGGGCCAGCAAAATACGATGCGCTTCTTCGCTGAGTTCCAGTTTTTTGAGCATCTGGTACTGCGATTCAGTCTGGTCTGTGGTTTCAAGCTGGTATTTGGCTTTGGGAGCCTGTTTTGTGACCAGGCGGTCGGCAGAAAAGGTTTGAAATTTGACCGCGTCCGCGCCTGCTTCTGCAGCGGCATCTACCAATGCCAGCGCCATGTCCATATCGCCGTTATGGTTGACGCCGGCTTCGGCGATCAGATAAGAGGGATACCCACGGCCGATCCAGCGGCCTGCGATTTGAACAGCCTGCATTCAGGCCTCCGTGATTTGCATACAAGGTCAATAGTGATGATTTATGGTAAAGGCTGTAACGATTCTACCATAGGGCCCAATTAGCGCAGTCAGCTGATCCACAACAACAATACCTTATTACCACCTGAGACCATGTGTTTTTTAAGCAACTATGCCGCCCGAATTCGGGCGGCATAGTAAATTCAATCTTTCGCCGTACTCGCCTAAGGGGCAGATACAATGATGGCGTCGATGTCAATATATTTCGATCCGCCAGGATGGCTGAAAGTAATATTGTGGGTGCCATTGGATAATACCGGGCTGTCCCATTCCTGCTGCCACGATAGGCCGCTGGTGTACTGATTGACCAAAATCGGGTCACCGCCATCAATGGAAATCGCTATATCGCCGCGGGAAGAATACCCGGTAAAGACCAGGGTGAACTGCGTCCCGTTGAAGCTGAAATAGGCCTCGGCATTGGTTGCATTGGAGAAATGCATTGTAGAGCTGTACGGGCCGCTGCCAGTCTGGGTCTGCCAATCACCCACATAGGCAATCGCGCCGCCGGCATCATCATACGTGCCTGCGCCCACAGGATCGGGCGATTTGGCCGCAGCCGAAGGGCTGTTAGACAAAGCGGACATATTGGGGACATCGTCCAGCGTGCGAACGGCGAAATAATACGTCTGTCCGGGCACCAAACCGTTGATGTTCATGATTTGAGCTCCACCAGCTGCCACCGGGACAGGCTCGCCGCTGACATCCATGGCGGCATCCCAGGCGCCTTGCGAGTCGATCGCACTGCTTGCGTAGCGTACGATATAGCTGCTGGCTGTACCGGTCATGTCATCGTCACCCGGTGCCGTCCAGCTCAATTCAATGGAACCCAGGGCTGCACCGCTGGATGCGCTCAAATCACTGATCGCTGCGGGCGGAATGTCCTCAGGCTCGGATACAATGATTGCATCAACGTCCACGTAGTGACTGCCGCCGGGATGGCGCAGCACAAGCGTATGCGTACCCGCAGAAAGCAATTCGCTGTTCCAGCGCTGCTGCCATTGCAGGGAACTGCCGTAGGTATTCAGCGTGATTGGATCGCCGCTGTCAATGATGATCTCAATGTTGCCGCGGCTGGTGTATTTGGTGTAAATCAGGCTGACCACGGTGCCGGTGAACTGCATAACAGCCTTGTTGTCTTCCACATTGGTCAATTGCAAAGTTTCATTGTACGGACCGCTGTGGTTGTACGTCTCCCAGGTTCCAATGAAAAGGATATCGTCACTGGGATCGTCGTATGTACCCACGCCAACTGCATCCGGCATGTTCGGCTGTGCATCCGCATTGTTTGAAATTTCAGATATGTTATCGGCATCGTCTTTGGCACGTAATGCGAAATAGAAAACTTTTGTAGGATCGAGCCCAACCACGCGCAACTGTTCATTCGTACCGGCCACTGATGGACCGGGTTCTCCTTCAATATCTGTGGCGGCATCCCATTCGCCTTCGGTAGTGATGGCTGAGGTTGAATAGCGAATGATGTACTCGCTGGCCGTGCCCTGTGTTCCGTCATCGCCAGGAGCCGTCCAGGAAAGATCTACTGAACCTTTATCCGGGCCGGTAGAAGCTGCCAGGTCTTCAACTTTGGCAGGCGGGATAGTCTCCGGGTTGGTTACGATCAAGGCATCGATATCAATGTACTTTGTTCCGCCAGGATGACGGAAAGTGATGGTATGCGTTCCTGCCTGAAGCAAGGGGCTGTCCCAGCGCGCCTGCCAGAGGAGGCTCTTGCTATACTGATTGAGCGTGACTGGCGCACCGCTGTCAATGGTGATCTCAATGTTGCCACGGCTCGAGTATTTGGTATAGATGAGGCTGATCTGCGTACCTGTGAAAGTAAAGCTGGCCGTTGAATTGGCGACATTGCACAGATGCAGGCTGTTGTTGTACGGTCCGGTGCTGTTATACAGGCTCCAGGTGCCGCTGTAGATGATGTTGACATTGTTATCGTCATAGGTCCCTGCGCCGACATTGGAATTTGCCTGTGCGGTTGCGCCAGGGCTGTTACCGAGATCAGAAAGGTTTGCACCATCATCTCTTGCCCGAATAGTAAAGTAATAGAACTGTCCGGGGGTCAAGCCCGTGACGGTCATTTCCTCATCGCTGCCCGCGATCTGGGGCACCGGTTCACCTTCGACATCGGCTGCGCCGTCCCAAATCTCTTCAGTAGTGATCTCACTGGTGGAATAGCGAACGATATACTGGGTGGCTGTACCATTCTCGAAATCATCGCCTGTGGCGGTCCAGGTGAGGTCAACCGTGCCCATATCATCGCCGGTGACTGCATCCAGATCCGTGATCGGTGAAGGCGGGTCTAACTCATAAGCCGGGTAAGTTACGATCAATGCGTCAACGTCAATATATGCCGATCCACCCGGGTGGCTCAGAAGGATGGTATGAATGCCTTCATCCAGGTCGGGGCCGTCCCAGCGCTGCTGCCATTGCAGAAAATCACCGTGTTGATTCAACAAGATGGGGTCTCCATCATCGATCTGGATCGAGATATTACCGCGGGTTGTATATTTTGTGTAGATCAAGCTGACCTGCATACCATAGAAAGTCAGGGAAGCTGTAGCAGCAGGATCGTTGCTGTTGCGCAGGGCTCCTGCATACGGGCCAGTATCCGGCCAGTCTGCCCAGTCGCCCTGGAATTGAATCTGCCCGCCGGCATCATCATAAATACCTGGGCCAACAACAGTGGTGTCAACTACTTCAAGCCCATCCAATGTGACCACACCAGCCGTTTTGTGTGTTACCACCAGCGTATGCGGGCCATCATTGTCCAGGATCGGACTGTTCCAGCGCTGCTGCCACTGCAAAGTGGGCGTGTTTTGATCCAGGGTATCAACAACCTGACCATTGATCTTAATTTCTACTGAGCCGCGATTGTTGAAGCCGGCGTA
>JAIOTF010000315.1 GCA_021107195.1 Anaerolineaceae bacterium
AGCACATCAGCAAGATGTATACGCTGGGAAAGACAGCCAAAGCTAACGGTGTTGCGAAATCATGGGGGATCGAAAATTCGCGCGGGATGGTGAGGCGTAGCCCTACATGGCGCAGGTAAATGGCAATCTGGGCAGTGCGGGTCTTGATGTGTATCAAGGCTTTCCAGCCCTGCCGCAGGTTGAGTAATACTCCGGCGGCAAACACCAGCCCCGCTGACAGCCAGAAGGCTGCTGTCAATGGCAGCACCCGCCCCAGAAAGTTGGCGAGTACATTCTCGATCACCAGACCGATGAGTACGCCCAGGATCAGCTATTCGCCCGGCTCCAGCCGGAAGGCGCGGCTCACGATCCATATTCCGCCCAGGCTCCATAGACCGAGCCACACCAGCAAATATAGTGCAAATTCAGGATGCGCTGAAATTGAAAACATAACGGCTCCCCGATACGACTTCACGATTTTGTGAAACTATACCATAGATAAAAATGTAAAATGTAAAATTTATAATATTGGGGATTAGGGATTAGGGATTAGGGATTAGGGATTAGGGATTAGGGATTAGGGATTGGGGATGAGGGATTGGGGATGAGGTAGCAGGCGTGCCAGGGTGATTAACACAAATACCAACAGGAGGGCAAAGGAGACCCAGGCCTGTTTGTTCACCCGCATCTGTTGCAGTGCGGTGCGGTGGCCCCTGTACCATACCTGAATCAATTTCTTGTATGGTACATTCCCCGCTGCGGTGAAGGCTGCTAGAATACTTTTCCGCGTTTGAGGTTCGCCCAATTCTAACAGCAGCTCCCGGCCCAACGGCGTCAGCCCGGCGGGCTTGTGCCATATTGTTTCGCATTCTGAATTTTTGATCAATGCCGTTTCCAGAATTCCCAATTCTTCCAGCGCCAGGATGGCTGCATCTATCATTTCCTGCGGGTACCCGGCAATCACCACTGGCGCTGGTTCGCTTTCCCCCGGCAGGCAGCCATGTTCCAGTATATAGCGCATGGTTTCCACGTCGTTTTCATCGATGTTCACCGGTTCTTCCCGGGGCAGCGCGGTAAATACTTTGAGCAAGGGGGCGAGTCATTTCAAGCAGATTTGTTGGAAAACGATCTGTCAGGATTGGCAATATGCAATTAAGCATGGATTTTAATTAACATGCCGCTTGGGCGAATAGTATCCAATGCTTTGTTGGATAGCATTCGCCCTTACGAAGACACCTGAATTTTATGAGGGTCCTTTTTATCCGTAGGTGAAAGTGTTAACTTATTAATGCGAACCTCAATAATCCGCTTCTTTTCTCAGCACCGGCCGCAATATACCCCCAATCCCGTTCATCAGTAATTGATAATATTGTTTGGTCATCTCTTCCGGTGAGAATGGCATTTCATTCTCCAGCCACCAGATGACGATCCCCAGCAGCGAAGTTGAAAGGAACTGGATCAGCAGAGGCAGGGGGAGGGACAGTATTTCTTTTCCGCCAAGTTGCGCCAGCGCCAATTCAAATCCCCGGGTGATGTGGTGATTGATGATCTCCTGCACCCGTCCGGTTGTGGTTTGCACCCCGTGCCCTTGCAGCAGGATACGATAAAATTCGGCGTTTTCGGCTGCGTGTTCAAAGATCAACTCCGTTGCTGGTTTGAGCTTGCCTATGCCAGGTTGAAAAGTATCCAGGCGCTGCACCAGCTCATTGGCGGTTTCATCAATCGATTTTGTCAGCAGGTCGTCTTTGTCCTTGTAGTGAAGGTAGAACGTGGTGCGCCCCAGGTTGGCGTGGTCGGTGATGTCACTGATCGTGATGGCATCGTAGCCCTTCTTCAGGATCAGGTTCCACAGGGACTCTTTCAATTGAGCGCGGGTACGGGTGATGCGGCGGTCTTGTTTCATATTCAACTCCTGAACACATGTCTATTATTGGACAGGGCAGTCAGACTGCTGATTGACATGCTTTGTAAAATGGAATAATATGAACATTGTGTCAGATAATATACATTATATTCATTATTGTACCTGGTTTTCAGTCAAAAGGGGAAACGAATTTTACAAGATGGAAGCAAAACAAGATCAAACCCAATTTGCAGACCCCGCTATTGACTCACCGCCACTGATCCGGATGCGCGGCGTGACCAAGGTGTATGCTTCGGGCGGGCGCCCGGTACAGGCTTTAAATAATCTCTCACTTTCTATTGCCGAGGGCGAGTTCGTTGGAATCTTTGGCAAGTCCGGTGCAGGCAAAACGACCCTGATCAACATGATCACCGGTGTCGACGACCTCACTACTGGTGAGGTCATTGTCGATGGGGTCTCGGTACACACCCTGAGCGAGAATGCCATGGCCCAGTGGCGCGGCAGAAATATGGGCGTCATCTACCAGTCTTTTCATCTCATGCCGACCCTGACCCTCCTGCAGAACGTGATGCTGCCCATGGACCTGTGCGGCCAGTTCCACCCATTGCGCAGCCCCCGGCGGGCGATGGAGCTGCTGCGCCAGGTTGAGCTGGAAGAGCACATGCACAAACCGCCTTCCAAGATCTCCGGCGGCCAGCAGCAACGCGTCGCTATTGCCCGCGCCCTGGCCAACGATTCTCCGATCATTGTCGCGGATGAACCCACTGGCCGCCTGGACTCGGTGACCGCCGAGACGATTTTCAGCATTTTTGAGCAGCTTGTCCGGCAGGGGAAGACGGTGGTGATGGTGACCCACGATGAAAGTTTTGCGCATCGCGTTTCGCGCAGCATTCATCTTGCGGATGGGCAGATCGTTTTTGACAGCCGGCAGGGAGGGCAAAAATGAGCGCCTTGCCAAATGGAAAAAACATCCCGCTGATTGAGGTGGTGGATGTGGTCAAGACCTTTTCCAGCGCCGCCGGTGATTTCACTGCCTTGAAGCATGTTTCCACCACTATTTACCAGGGAGAATTTGTTAGCATCATCGGCAAGTCCGGCAGCGGAAAATCCACCCTGGTCAACATGATCACTGGTATTGATCGCACCACTTTGGGGCGGGTGATGGTGGACGACGTGTGCGTGACCGAAAT
>JAIOTF010000076.1 GCA_021107195.1 Anaerolineaceae bacterium
ATGAAATAGCGGAATATCTTGGCATCAAGCGCGATACTACCTACAAGTGGATAAGCGAAAAGCACATGCCTGCCCACAAGGTCGGCCGCCTCTGGAAATTCAAGAAAGAAGAAATCGACGAGTGGGTTAAAAGCGGCAGCGCCGGTGAGACTGCCGACCATTGAAGAGAAAAAAATTGCAGCCTGATGGAGTTATAATCCCATGAAAACAGTCAAAGATGCTTGCGATCTGCAATCGAATGCATTGTCGATCAAGCTCAGCGATCAGATTGAGCAGCTTGACGAGTTGATAACCTCAGAAAAGGATGGCAAAACGTTTTTCGAGAAAACCTGCATCACCCAAGGTATGCAGGACCTCATCAGTGAAGGGCTTGCTCGTTTGGCCGGCGCCTCTTCCCAGGCTGTTTTTCATCTGAAACAGGCCATGGGTGGTGGTAAAACCCATCTTCTGGTCGGCTTTGGTCTACTTGCCAAGCATCCGGAACTTAGAAAGACATACTGCGGAGGGATTCCACAGGTATCTGCCTTTACAAGCGCCAGTATTGCCGCCTTCAACGGCCGTAACAATCCCGCTCATTTTTTCTGGGGCGAGATTGCGCACCAGCTCGACAAAGGGGACCGGTTCAGTCCATTCTGGACCAGCGGTCCCAAGGCGCCGGATGAAAAAGATTGGCTCAAGCCTTCATGGCCAGCCGGAGGGCCAATAACGCCCGTCTGAAGAGTGCGGTGGAGTTCGGCCGGGCCGAGATGGGCGAAAGTTCGGAAATGTACCAGTCGGCATTGCGGGCCGTGCTCTATGCCGTCATGGAACTTACCAAAGATATGGACGGCAATGAAGTACAGGCCCATCTGACCATGAACATCCCCAACTACTACGGCGATATGACCCAGCGTGACCTGGCCGTAGAGCTGGCAGACTACCTGGCCAAACGCCTCGAAGAACTGCGGCCGGAAGAGGCCAGCGCCGCAAGGGTGCTCAGGGAACTGATCAAGAGCCAACGATTGGGATAAGTGAGGATTGTATGACAACACCGCCGGTCCGGCCGAAAATCTACCATATCACCCATGTCGACAATCTCGCCTCCATTGTGGCTGCCGATTACATCGAAGCGGATGGGCGGCGTGTTGGGCAGGGTGGTGACCAGACGTCAATCGGCATGACCGAAATCAAGCGGCGCCGGTTGTACGAGATAGCGGTTTCGTGCCATCCGGACACTATGGTTGGCGAGTATGTGCCATTCTATTTTTGTCCCCGCTCAATCATGCTTTATATCCTTTACATGCGCAATCATCCTGATTTGACCCATTATCGCGATGGACAGGGGCCTGTTCTTCACCTGCAGGTGGATATGGAAGCAGCCATCAACTGGGCGGATCAACATGGGGTACGCTGGGCGTTCTCTGACCGGAATGCCGGTACCCGCTATGTCGATTTCCATTCGAGCCCCAAAGAGTTGGACATGATAGACTGGGAGGCGGTCAATGAAACTGATTTTCGTGATCCACTGGTCAAGGAAGGCAAGCAGGCTGAGTTTTTGATCCACGACACCTGCCCTTGGCATCTGGTGGAAAAAATCGGGGTCTTGAATGAGAGAATGCGCCATCAAGTCAACAGCATTCTCCAAAATGTTCAGCATAAACCGGTCGTGGCAATCGAAAGAACATGGTATTATTGACCAAATAGGGAGACACTCATGATTGAATTGACACAAGGCGACATACTGCGCGCAGATGCCGAGGCGCTGGTGAATACTGTTAACTGTGTCGGGGTTATGGGCCGGGGAATTGCCCTCCAGTTCAAGAAGGTTTTTCCCGAAAATTTCAAGCGTTATAAGGCTGTATGCGACAAGAAGGAACTGCAGCCGGGCGAGATGTTTATCTATGATCTTAACCGCCTTTACAACCCACGCTATGTGATCAACTTTCCAACCAGACGCCACTGGAAAGGCAAAAGCCGGATGGAGGACATCGAGGCCGGACTGCAGACGCTGGTTGCAGAGGTGCGTAAAAGAGACATCCATTCCATTGCTATCCCCCCCCTTGGTTGTGGGCTTGGCGGTTTGCGCTGGGCGGATGTGCGGACGAGAATTGAAGAGGCCTTTCAGGACTTGGATGATGTACAGGTTCTCCTCTATGAACCTAAAGGAGCACCTTCTGCCGAAAAAATGGTCCATTCCAAGAAGGCACCGGGTTTGACTGTCGGGCGGGCAGCGCTGCTCGTTTTGATGCGCCGTTATCTTGCGGCGGTCATGGACCCTTTTGTGACCCTTCTGGAGATCCATAAATTGATGTATTTTATGCAGGAAGCGGGAGAAGGTTTGAAACTTCAGTACAATAAGGCACCTTATGGACCGTATGCACAGAACCTGCGCCATGTGTTGATCCTTATGGAAGGGCATTTCATCAGCGGGTATGGCGACGCGGAGGACAATCCGGAACGGGAGATCAACTTGCTTCCCGAGATCCTTCCACAGGCGGAGAGTTTTCTCGAAGATCATCCTTCCACCCGGAAACACTTCAAAAGGGTTGTCGATCTTATTTCCGGCTTTGAAACACCATTCGGCATGGAACTTCTGTCTACTGTCCACTGGGTCGCAAACTGCGAAGGCGCCACAACAGCAGACCAAGCGGTCAGCAAAACCTATGGTTGGAATGACCGCAAACGAATGTTTCAGGAAAAGCATATCAGACTCGTCTGGGACATCCTTGAGCGTAAAGGATGGCTACAACATCCACAGACGATATGACCACCATCAACCGTTTCTCATCGCGTCGCCAGAGGCTCGACCATGCCTTTCTCGCTGATCGGCTTCAGGGGGCAAAGTCCTATAAGCGTATCGCCGGCTATTTCCGCAGCTCAATCTTCGAGCTGGTAGGCGAAGAGATCGCTTCTATCCCCAAGGTACGGATTGTCTGCAACAGCGAGCTTGACGCGGCCGACGTGGCCGTGTCGAAGCATGTCCGCGAAACAGCACTCAAGGAACGTTGGAACGAGGCCCCTGCCGAGGTTGAGGCGCTACTCCACCGGGATCGCTACCGGCGGCTGCATGATCTTTTGATCAGCGGGCGGATCGAGATACGGGTGGTGCCGAAGGACCGCGTTTTTATCCATGGAAAGGCTGGAGTTATTGAGGCTGCCGACGGCGTAAAGACCTGCTTTCTGGGTTCAATCAATGAGACCAAGAGTGCCTTTGCCCAGAACTACGAGATCCTTTGGGAGGACCCGTCACCGGACGGTGTCGCCTGGGTTGAAGAGGAGTTTGACGCCCTTTGGCAGGACGCCTATCCCCTGCCTGATGCCATTATTGAAGAAATCAAGCGCGTTGCGGATCGTGTGGAAATCCGCTTTGATGAGGCAAAAGCTGATGAACTGCCGGCTGCGGCACTGGCCGAGAGCCCGATCTACCGCGGCGGTGAACAGCTCCAGCCGTGGCAACGCTCCTTTGTTACCATGTTCATGCAGCACCGGGAGACTTACGGCAAGGTACGCCTGCTGCTCGCTGATGATGTTGGGGTCGGCAAAACATTGTCGCTGGGAGCAAGCGCCATGATCTCGGCCCTGCTTGGAGACGGTCCGGTGCTGATTCTCTGCCCTTCGACGCTGACGGTGCAATGGCAGGTGGAATTGTCAGACAAGCTCGGTATCCCGAGCGCGGTCTGGTCATCCACCAAAAAGGTTTGGTTCGATCCCAAAGGGCATGTCATCAAGACGCGCGGCGCTGAGGACATCACCCGCTGCCCGTTGCGTATTGCTATTGTTTCCACAGGCCTGATTTTTCACGACTCGAATGAACGTCAATATTTGCTGGAACGTAAATATGGGACGGTGGTTCTTGACGAGGCACATAAGGCACGCAGGCATGGCGGTTTTGGCCAGAGAAAGGACGAAGTGAACAACCTGCTTGATTTCATGCTGAAAATCGGGCCTCGCACAAAGAACCTGTTACTTGGCACGGCAACCCCCATCCAGACCGAAGTCAACGAGTTGTGGGACCTGCTGCGTGTTCTTAATGCCGGTGCGGATTTTGTCCTCGGCCGTGAACTTTACAGCCAGTGGGCCGATTATGAAAAAGCGCTGCCCGTGGTGAAAGGCGATGAAACGCCTTTGGAAGAAAAAGATGCCTGGGAATGGCTACGCAATCCATTGCCGCCTGCAGGAGAGAATGCTCTTTTTGCAACATTACGTCTGCAACTGGGGATGCCTGAGCAGATTTTTTATTCCGATCAGGGTTTTGGATCGCTGGGCTTTCTTGAACAACAGGCGGTTGGTCAAGCCATGGAGCCAGGATTCCTACAGGAAAATAACCCCATCATTCGCCATACAGTTCTGCGACGCAGACAGACTTTGGAAGAGGCAGGTCTTTTGGAGAAGGTTGGCGTGAATATCCACCCCAATCCGGATGCGCCTGCCATTACCTACGCCGGCGTAGGGTTCAACGGCATAGGGCTTCTGACAAACCTGCCATTTGATCTTGCCTACCAGGCAGCTGAATCGTTTACCATGGTGCTGCAAAAACGCACCAAGGCTGCAGGATTCATGAAGACCATGCTTCTTCAGCGGATCTGTTCCAGCTTTGCATCCGGCAGGGCAACGGCCGAGAGAATGTTACGAAGGGAAATTTTTGAGGAAGAAGAGCAGATGCATCTGTTGGAAGAGGCAATGAGCGCGCTCACGGATGAGGAAGCAGGTTACCTTCATACTATCGTTGAGGAGCTGTCACGTCCAGAAGCACGTGATCCAAAGCTTAATGCGGTTAAGCATTTCCTGACATCGTATCCCAGTGAGGGAAAAACCTGGCTTGAGCACGGCTGCATCATCTTCAGTCAGTATTACGATACCGCATACTCGCTTGGTAAGGAGTTGGCAAAATCTCTCACAGGCGAAGTTGTCGGCGTCTACGCGGGAACAGGTAAAAGCGGGTTATTCCGAGGAGAGGATTTCGCTTCCGTGGAGCGTGAGGAGATCAAGAGCGCTGTCAAGAAACGGGAGATCCGGCTGGTTGTGGCGACCGATGCTGCCTGCGAAGGGTTGAACCTGCAGACCCTTGGTACGCTCATCAACGTGGATTTGCCCTGGAATCCATCGCGGCTGGAACAACGGCTGGGACGTATCAAACGTTTCGGCCAGGCCCGGCGCAGCGTGGATATGCTCAATCTGGTCTATCATGAGACACAGGACGAAGAGGTGTACAAAGTACTCTCACGCAGAATGAAAGACCGGTACGATATTTTCGGCAGTCTCCCGGACACGATTGAGGATGATTGGATTGAAAGCGTAGAGAAACTCGAAGAGATGATGGACAAATACATACATCTTCGCCGGCAGGCGCATGACGTCTTTGAGATGCGATACCAGACAACAATCGACCCGGACCGGGACCGCTGGGAACTCTGTTCCAGGGTTCTGGCAAGAAGGGATGTTGTTGACCGTCTTTCTATGCCGTGGTGAAAGACGCACTGTCACAGTTATTGATTTTTTTAGGGGGGATAGGGAATATAACGCGTGTTGGGGTCTTCAAGAGAAAACAACATGTTCTTAGGGGCCATTGAGTGGCTTTGCATTGACTCAGGGCAGTGAGACTGGATGATAATGAGTGATATATGGCTATTAAACCTAAGTTGAGCCTTTAGCTGTTAGCGTTTAGCTTTGAAAAAATCAAGGCATTACATTAATTAGAAATAACACCAGCGGGTTCACCCTGTTGAATCCCCAAAGGGGGCAGCAAAGCTGCATTCAACAGGGTAAAAGTTTGTAATAGCAAAACATCCTATCATCCTAACAGGCGTGCTGCTTGTGGGATCTCCTGTGGACGCATGTATTGCCACCCAGGCATCTGCAGACGCACTGGTGATGAAATACACTTTTGTAGATAGGGAATTTGTTAAAATAGCCCA